>QMSF01000065.1 GCA_003649565.1 Thermoprotei archaeon
ACTATTATCACTGCAAATGACTCAGTTCTGAATATCTCATATCTCGCTCCATAGAAAACTGCTTTTGAGACTGCTATTCTAAAGGCTATGAGCAAACCAAAGAATGTGAGCGCCTCTACGAGCCAGACAAAGCCCTCCATTAACACGACCGTGCTAGGCATGTAAAGCAGGTATAACGCGAAGCCGATGGCTGAAAGCGAAAGCGAGATCAATACGACATAATTGACAAATCGAAGCTCACGAGCCAATCGAAGAACCTTTCGAACCGCCAGCCGCCTACCCATTCGATTTCTCCGCACAAAAACCTACAGCACAGAGTTATCTAGATTTCCGAAGATCATAGCGATGATCAATGATCAAAAATTTTCAAGTCCTCTTCTCGTGACAAACCCTAGATTTAAACGCTATCGATTACTGTTGTTTGTGGTGCAGTTGTTTTGGCGTCAAAAAGCTTGAAAGACGAGATTAGGATGAAGGTATGGAGAGCCTTGATGGAGAAAAATGCTGCTCTCCCACCATTCCCAATTTATGGTAGGATCCCGAACTTTAAGGGTGCTGACGAAGCGGCTCGGAGGCTTAGGTCTATTAAGGAGTACATTGAAGCTGAAGTTGTGCTTTGCAATCCCGATTCTCCTCAGAGGCCTGTTAGAGAGATGGCTCTAAGAGATGGCAAGATGCTAATTGTCGCTACACCTAGAATATCAAAGGGCTTCGTCATGATACATAAGCCTAGAGACCCGGTCCACGCCTCGACGATAAGGGGCTTCATGGAGATGGGAAAACCCGTTAAGCCTGGCGATTATGACGTTGACGTTTTTGTTGCTGGCTCTGTAGCAGTTAGCTTAGAAGGTTATAGGCTTGGCAAAGGAACGGGGTATTCAGATATCGAATACAAGCTTTGGAGCGAAGCAGGCTCAATAACCGATAAAACTCTTAGGGTCACAACAGTCCACGATCTTCAAGTTGTCGACTACATACCTAGAGATGAGTGGGACGTCCCTGTTGACTTAATATTAACTCCAACAAGGACTTTATGGACAGTTCAAGCCAAAAGACTTAAGAAAATTTGACCTCTACTCATAGTTGTCAGTTTACTGCGTTTCAAATTGTAACAAATAATCTTTAAATTTGTTACAATTTATAATTGGGTGAGCTCTAATGAAAGTAGGCATTGTTAGTGATGGCGTTTATGGTGATCGAGCTTACGAAAATATACGTCGAGTCTTCGATGCATTATGGATTGAGGTTGAGTTTCCATCCACTCCAATAGTCGATGATATGAAGCTTGACATCCCGCTTCGTGATCTATACGTATCTTATGTTAGGCATCCTGATGTGGCTTTAGCGCTAATAGAACTTGGCAGACCCGTGATTCTCGCTATAAGTTTTGGCTTGGGCTTTTTGAGGCAAGCCCTTGAGATTAATGAAATGGTTGTAGCTCCTGAGACCATGTGTTCTCTCGAGGATAATACTGGAATTAAAGAGATCGACGTCTTTGCTAAGAGCTTTGGTAGACCAGAATTTAAGACTAACATCATTGATGGCAAATTTTCGAGGATAGAGGTTTTACGTGGGGCTCCTTGTGGCTCGACATGGATTGCCTCAAGTGACATCATTGGACGTAGGGTTTGTGATGAAACATTGAGGTTTTTCGGCTTGAGGGTCTGCCATTATTGTCGAGCACCTAGACTGGGAAGAACCTGCGATAAGGAGAAAGCAGCCTTAATACATGTTAAGCAGCTTTTAAACTCATTAGAGCACGAAAACCTTGAAGGACTCATGAATTTCGATATTAAGAAGCTCATGGAATATAAAGTCAACTCCACTTCATAGCTTAAAAAGCTTTAGGCTTCTTTTCTTATTCTGATATTCATCTTAAAGTCTGAGGGGTCTAGCGGCTCATAATATAGGCTGGAAGATCCCGTTTCTATATCCATGCGTATTGTAATTTACCGATGGTATGCAGCGTCTTCGATTAAAAGTAAGCGGTCATCTCAAAACTTGGGAGGAAACATAAGTTAAGTGTAAAGACGACTATGGAAAGGAGGAAGAAGCGAATCAGCATTTAATTGGCACATTATATTGTAATCCATTTCTCCAAGGGGTTCTCTACCTTGGGTATTAGGCTCTTTATAGTGGGATGAAGAAAATGTCTATCGTTAGTGTAGGCTATATCTATTATGCTTTTTAGCGGTATTATGCATAGATAATCCCATATGTGTATTCCTGATAGACTGCTTAGTCTTAACGCCTCTCTATAATGTCTTTTCTTAACTTCTATCAGCATTGTTCTTGAGCTTCTCACTATTTTCTCTATAATGTCTAGTGCTTGTCTGCTATTCATTCTAACACCTCTAAAGGCTAAGGCGTGAAACAATTCGGCTAACTGATGCGTAGTAATGTATATTGTGTGATTTACTAATGCATCATGTATAAAACCATTAGCTTTATCATGCATTTGAAGAGCTTCTTCGTAATTTTCTCTTCTTGGAAATCTCTCTTTCTGAGGTTTTTTGAAGGCATAAATCCAAAGTTGTGTATCAATAAAAATATTCATTACACTTAACCGCCTACGTCTTCGTAATCATATTCTTCAAAATAATCTTCGTGACCGCCACTAGCCCTAGATTCTCTCAATATCTTTATCAGCTCTAATGTGTCTTTATCAATCGTCTTTGCAGGCCTTATCACGGCTTCTCCCTTTTTGATTTCTAACTCCACTTCATCTCCATCTTTGATTCCAAGTGCATTTAAGATCTCCTTGCCAAGATATACCTGGCCGGCATGAATTTTTCTTTTAATTGGCAACTACTAGCCACCAACTACTAATTCGCAGCACGAAGTATTAATCTCTGCCTTCTCTTTTAGTCTAAGTAGAGAGGCTTAGTTTTTGAAAGATGCCCTTCTTTACAACAAAATTATTTTAATCTAATATAGCTTAGAGGCGCTCGACTTATTAATGTGCTGTATAGGTGATAACTAGCTTTAGTTATTGGAGAGCATGAGGAGGGCTTATGATGAGGCGTGACATGCTCGTTGAGGAGATCATGAAGAGAGATATAGTGACATCGGACACTGATAGACCAGTAACGTACATTTTAAGGTTGATGAAGAGGGCTGACGCTGATGGTTTCCTCGTTGTTGAGGATGGCAAGCTCATTGGCTTGGCTACCTATTGGGACTTGATGATTAGGCTTGGAAACTTGAGAGTTAGAGATGCTGATGCATCAAGCATATATGCTTCAAGCGTAATGGAGCCTATTAGGACAACCTTAACTCCAAAGTCCAAGGTTATAGAGGCTGCACAGAAAATAGCTGAGGATCCTGTTCACATAATCCCGGTTTTGGAGAATGGAGAGCTTGTCGGCGTTGTTGAGCCTAGGGATCTGGCTAAGGTTTTACTGGATGAGGAGGTACCAGCATCTAATGTCTCCTTGAGGAATATGCCTACGGTGAATATGTCTGATAGAGTTATTCACGCTCGGAAGCTCATGATGGATTCAGGACTTAGAAGTCTAGCTACACTTAATGAGGGAGCTGTTGTAGGGGTAATAAATGATGATCAGGTCGCCGATGCCTATGTAAACCTGGTTTTAAGCATGCCTATGGAGAGGCAGAAGACTCAAATAAAGTACTTGCTTGTAGCTGACATAGGTCCAAGGCATGTAAGAGCGGATTACGACTCTTCACTAGCCGATGTCGCGAAGCTCATAGTTGAGAATCCTGTTAAGGGAGTGCCTCTTGTAGATCCTAGTAGAGCTCTGGTTGGCTTTGTATCAGTGAGCGAACTGGCTAAGTTCATTGGAGTTCAGGCTTAGTCGGCTAAGACCTTGGCCTCGAGGCCTATGACGTGTCCAGGCAGGTCTTTTCTAAACCTTACAACAGCAGTTCCCTTATTTCCATGTGGCTTCAACACTTTGCCTATGTACTTGTTTCCATGCTGGTCCTCTACTACTACCTTTCTGCCTATGAGCTTAGCGACATCAGCTTTGCTCTCTCCAAGTTTAACAAGGAGCTCTCTCGGATATCTCCTATTCATGCCGAGCCTAAAGCTCATGACTCGGCCTACGATCATAGCTCCTGCACCTCGCGGTCAATGATACGCTTAGAGGTGCTTTAAAAATATGCGCTTTCCCTTGAAGACCCCCATGTACCATGAAGCTCGAGGAGTTGAAGTAGATGTACTAGTGGTGTGTGAGAAAAACTCTGTTGCTAAAGCTGTTGCCTCAGCTTTAAGCAATGATAATTACAGAGCCTTTAATCTTAGAGGAATAACTTGCTACAGCTTCGTTAAGAACGGGAGAAAATGGGTTGTTATAGGCCTCAGAGGCCACATAATGGACTTCGATTTCGCCTCTCAATTAAATAGATGGGATGTCGTGGACCCCAAAGAGCTGTTTAAAGTCCAGCCCATCAGGGTTGTTCGAAACGAGAGTTTGAGGTATGTTGAGGCCCTAAAGAATCTTGGAAGAAGAGCTGAAGAGGTCATTTTAGCTCTAGACGCTGATGTTGAGGGTGAAGGCATAGCCTTTGAGGTTATGGACGTAGTAAGAGCCGTTAACCCCTATGCTGAATTTAAAAGAGCCTGGTTCTCAAGCGTCGATAGAGATGAACTCATAAATGCATTCAACAATTTGAAGCCTCCAAATAAACAGCTTGCCGAGAAGTGCTTTGCTAGATCTATGATCGATCTCACAATAGGCGCATCCTTCACTAGGCTTTTAACTCTAAGAGTTAGAGATGTCAAGCCTACAGCACTACCAAAAGGACACTTCATAAGCTATGGTCCATGCCAAAGCCCAACGCTATACCTCGTAGTTCAAAGAGCACTTGAGAGGGAAAAATTCCAAAGCCAGAAATTCTATAGGGTCATAGCTAAATTAAAGATAGGAGAGAGGGTCATAGAGGCGGAGCACGTCAAGGGCAGGTTTAATTCTAAAGAGGAAGCCGAGCAAGTAAAGGTCAAAGCTGAAAAAGCGAGGATAGCCGAAGTAGAGAACGTCAAGATAACGAAGACTAAGAGGGAGCCTCCTAAACCTCTTGACACCATTGAGCTTGAAAGCCTTGCGAGCAAACACCTCAACATGAGAGCCAAGAAGACCCTCGATTTAGCCGAGGAGCTTTATCGAAGAGGCTTCATAAGCTATCCTAGAACAGAGACGCAGATATATCCTCCATCAGCCTATGACAGGCTCAAAGCATTTATCACGCATCCAGAGTTTGGAGACTACGTAAAGAAGCTAATAACAAGTGGCGCTAAGCCAACATCTGGCACTAAAGATGATAAAGCTCATCCACCCATTCATCCAGTCAAAGCTGCGACAAGAAGTGAAATCGAGAGAATACTCGAGAGAGATGGATGGAGACTCTATGAGCTCATAGCAAGACACTTCATAGCGACCTTCAGCAGGCCAGCACAACTTGAAGGTAGAAGATACGTGTTTAACATTGGTGGAGAAAAGTTCGCATTTACAACACTTGAAGTTGTCGATAAAGGCTTTCTAGCAATATACGATTATGACTATCCCAGAGAGGCACCTCATTTACCAATTAAAATGGGAGATAAAATTCAGCTTTTGGCTATTGAAATTCGAGAGGGGCAGACCGAGCCTCCGCCATATCTATCTGAAAGTGAGCTCTTAAAGCTCATGGAGAAATGGGGTATTGGGACGGATGCGACGATGCAGGATCATATACAAACGAATATAGATCGAGGCTACATGTACATAGAGTCGAAGAGATGCATACCAACAGAGCTTGGCAAGAGGTTGATCGTGCAGCTTGAAAAGCACGTGCCCGAGCTTGTTAGGCCGGAAGTTAGAGGAATGATGGAAAAGCAACTAGCTAAAATAGCTCGTGGAGAGGAGAGCATGAGCTCTGTTGTGTCAAAGGCCAAGGAGTACTTCTTCGCTCAATACTTAAAGCTCGAAGAGAAAGCTCACGAAGTTGCAAAGAGCATAGCTGAAGTCGCTTGGAAAAGC
>QMSF01000066.1 GCA_003649565.1 Thermoprotei archaeon
AGGTAGCATAAAGGAGCACGTGATATACAAAGCCAGGTTTTTCTTGAAGTTCATAGCTTTGCCAACCGTGATAGTATGTCAAACACCTGTTGACTTTGAGGATTTTGCCAAAATCGGGGTTAGAACTCGAGTGGTTCGCCCACCACCTGGTCAAGAAGAGACCATAGGTGAGGTCTACGATATCGTCACAAACGTGATTAGAGGCATGACCGTGCCGCGCCATAAAATCGAGGAAATCCTCGCAAAGGTTAAAGCTGCCCTTCTCTATGTTGACACTCTTGCTTCAACAAGCAAAGCGGAAAAACCAAAGCCTATTGTGGTGGCTTAACTTGACGAGCTTCATAGACGACATCAGAGAAAGGCTGAGAAAAGCATTGAGAAGATCAGAAGGAGCATGCGGCATGTATCATACCGCACTTGCCTTGATATGTGAGGCGGGAGGTTATCTTGAAGCCATTGAAATTCCTGAAGGAGCGAAGACCAGGCTTATAGATCACCGAGGAGAAGTCTTGAGTGAAGCTGTTGACATAACGTGGCCTCCTGCATGCCTAAGAGCAATGCTTGATGCAGGGATTTTCCCAAGAGAGTATGATGATCTCAGAGAAGTGCTGACAGCAGATGATGACTTAAAAAGGGTGAGAGGTGTTTTCGGGTATGGAAGGATAGTTAGGCCAGTCGCCATAGCCTTAGCAAAGCTAATCACGAGTGGTGGTAGAGCTGAAGTATATAGGGATGGATTGGGGGTCAAAGTCATATTTTATGGGTCTAATGGAGATGTCATTAGTAGTGCGAGAAGCGTATTCTGCCCTGCATGCGCCGCAATGATAGCTCTAGCGCGAGAGCCTAGGCTATCAACTGAAGTTAAGAAGACATTGAGTGGTGAGAAGAATACTGGGAGAATAAAGGCAGAGAGAGGAATTGTGAATAAAATATACTGGAGGAACTTCAGGGTTGAAGTAGAGCTTATCGAAAAGGGCAAAAAGCTTGGCAGCAATTACGGTTGTTGCACCGCCTACGCTATTGTGAGAACAGAGGCTGTATGTGGATTTGCTTCGCCGAAAGGCGTGAAGTTGATAAAGGCATACTGCGATCAATGTCCTGTTAAGCATATATGGCTAGGTAAAAGCATGGGTGCCATGGGTAATGTCATTTTAAAGCGAATGACCGATGTGGGTCTAAAGATAGAACTTTCATACGATAACTTTCTTAAGATTACGGCTAAAGATAATGAAAGAAGCCTAGGTTATGGGTTTGGTTCTCTATGCGCCTTAAGCGCGTCAATGAATCTTCTTTTGCGAACTGAGGGTATAAAAATCGTAAGGCCCCAAGAAGCAGCAGCGCTTAAGAGCCTTAGCTAGGCTTGGGTTTTGATGATCTATCACTGAAATGCTTGGTGTATTCTTTAGGTCTTAGCTGTGAAACTATGAAGTCAAATGCTGCTTCGGGATCCGATGTTCTGCCGCAGGTATAGACGTCTACGGTTGCGTAGTTATACTCAACCCATGTATGCACTGCTATGTGACTCTCAGTGACTAAAGCTATTACCGATACTCCTCCCATCTCGCCGCCAAACTTCCAGGATTTAAGCTCATACAGCGTGCATTTGGATCTTTCCACCGCTTCCTTCACTATTCGTCTTAAGGCATCCTCATCTGATATAATCGTCGGATCGCAATCGTATAAATTGCCATAGACGTGTTTTCCGACTACCTGTTTTGCTAAGCATATTTCCTCAGACACTTCTGGTCTTGAACCTCCGCATCACGCTAAAAGACCCTTCGCTTAAAAAGTTTTCTAGTTGACTTGATAATTTTCTTCATTAAGCGTCATCTTGCGTATGCAGAATAGTGTGCACATAAGATTTATTCGGCTTGGTCCTTATATGCGGATAAACGTGGGCTCCTATTAATGTACAGCCTTCCTCTATTACAACTTCGTCTGATACAACGGATGTCGATAAGATCTTTGTCCTATTTGTAAGTGATGATTTTATCATTACGTGTCTGCCTATTATGCTGTTCTTAATTATTGCTCCAGGTCCTATTTTGACTCTGTCCATTATAGCTGAGTTCTCTATGTAGACATTGTCTTCAATTATCGTGTAGTTATCTATACAAGAATTTATTATTGTGACGTTATTGCCTATTGTGCAGTGTCTTCCTATTAGGACGCCGCCTTTTAGATTTATATTTCCCTTATGGTATTTCTCTAAGATTTCTTCTCTTTTTCGTATTGATTCTGGGCTTTGACCTTGAATCCATAGGTTTTTATCTTGAGAGACCCTGCCTTCAAAGTCTTCGAGGCCTTCGACTTTGCCGTTTAGAACATCGAGTAGAGCTGCTAGGTATCTGGGTGGTGTTCCAACGTCATGCCACTTGCTTTTCATTATGTAGCCATAGACTGGGCGACCGCTTTTAATTATATAGGGTATGAGATCGTACCCGAAGTCGAGCCTTCCTCTTTCTATCATCTTCACAACTTCTGGTTCTTTGAACACTTCTCTTATCTCTGGATTGCAGAGGTAGATGCCGGTGTTTGCAAGGTTTGAAGGTGCTTGATCCCTCCTTGGTTTTTCTATGAAGGTCTCGATTCTACCGTCAGGTGCTAGCTTTGCTATACCGAAGCCTTCAACGTCATCAACTTGAGCCAGCACTATAGTCATAAAGGCCTTTTTCTCTAAGTGGTATTTTATCAAATCCCTTATGTCCACGGTAAAAACGCTATCGCCTTGAACAACGAATATCGGTGTTGTTATGTCGTAGTACTCCATATTTATCCTGATGCTATCGGCACTACCTACATCATCCACGTTGGGCTGATACTTTATGTGTATTCTTGGCTGTATTCCATATCTTGATGATATGTCTATACCTTCCTTGAAATAATCGTGTAAGCTCTTATAGTTTAGGTATCCTTTAACTCCGAAAATGAAGTTCTTTATTCCTTGTCGGGCTAAGTGTACAAGTGAGAATTCTATCAAAGGTCTATTAGCAAATCTGACACATGCTTTTGAGACTTCTGCTGTGAGCGGCTTTAGTCTCTTTGCTTCGCCTCCAACGGGGAATATGACCCATAGATTTTCAGGTCTCCACATTTCGGGCAGATCATTATTTGTCATTAAGGTCTTATCATCCTTCATGATTGACACCTCCTTTAATGCCATATTATGGGTAATGGTGTCGTTAATGCCATTGCCTTCAGGTTTTTGGTTACGAACATCTTCGTGGCCTTTAGATCGACGCCATTTCTTATAGCTTTTAACGCTATTTGATAAAGCTCATCGTCCACCTCACGATATATTCTAAAGGCTTTGGCGTGAGGGTGTGCAGCTATGAAGTATACCGCAGTCTTGAAACCTCTACTAGCTAATTTGGCTAGCTCATCTATATGTCTTCTACCCCTCCGTGTCGGAGCATCAGGATACATTGCTATTGAGTCTTCTACGTGAGTGGCGGATTTAATTTCAACAAGAAGTCTAATATCATTCTTTTCAAGTAGATAATCAACTAGAGACTCGCCTAGGCGGACATTTCTCTGCTTTATCTTGAAGCCTTTAAGCCAAGGGAGCAGCTCTTTGTCAATCAGTAACTCCCATAATGTCATTTGAAAATTGGTATCAACTATAGCATAGTCATCATTGACTCGAATTGCTATTAGGTAACCGCTTGTTTTTCCAAACTGCTTAGGTTTATAGAGAGCTTGAAAATCCTTGACAAGGAGCTTTTGAAGTCTCCCACTGTTTCTAATGTTAAGTTTAATAACCTTGTTTTCAGCTAATGCTTCGACAACAAAGCGATTTAACCTCTTTAAGATCATGCATTTCCTTAGTGATGAAACGTCTAGGAGTTCAATTAAGTTTTTTGACGGCAAGTTTCTCATTTTGATAAGAAAACAGAGTAACACTTAAGTTTCAGGTTGAAGGCCTCTTGCTGTTCTTAAGCTAGTGATGCTTCATTATTACTACTAGTAATAACAAAGTTAAAGTAAAATTACTCGCAGTTTTTTAGGGGTGCTATGCCAAGAGAGATTACAAGGACTATACATGGAGGGGAGGAAGTTACTGAAGGGTTAGTGCCCTTTATAACACCCATATATCAAACCGCAGTGTTTCCCTATCCTCTTAGCAACGGGAAGAAGTTTAGAGGGAGACCATTGAAATATTCGCGTGAAGACAATCCTACGAACATCGTGCTTGAGAGAAGGCTTGCAAATCTTGAAGATGGAGAAGATGCCCTTGTATTCTCTTCAGGCATGGCCGCTATAGCTACATGTTTTTTCCATCTACTTAAGAGCGGTTCTAAGCTTGTATTGTCAAGAGATGTTTACGGTGTAACGATACCTTTAGCTAGAAGTTTTGAGAAGTATGGTGTCAAGGTTGATTTGAGAGGACCTGATGCTCAGGATTTAGTTAATGCCATTAGAGATAGCAACACTATAGTGTTTGTCGAGTCGATATCTAATCCCATTCTCAGGGTTATGGATTTAGACTTACTAGCATCGGCGTGTAGAGATGTTGGTGCAACTCTAATTGTTGATAACACCTTTGCCACACCATTAAATCTCAAACCTCTAACCCGTGGCGCTAGCATAGTTATTCATAGCTTGACTAAGTACATAGCAGGTCATAATGATGTTATCGGTGGAGCTGTTATATCAAACGCAAAAGTCATCAATGAACTTTGGACAACCAGGACTAGGCTTGGTTGCGTGCTTGATCCTCATGCCGCATTTCTAATATTAAGAGGGCTTAAGACCCTTAATGCAAGATTGAGAGCTAGTCAGGAGAGTGCAAGAGCCATAGCTGAGTATTTAGAGGATCATAATCTTGTGACAAAGGTTTACTATCCCGGCTTACCTTCACATCCATCGTATGAAGTAGCTAAAAGGCTTTTAAGGGGGTATGGTTCGGTCGTAAGTTTTGAGGTTAAAGGCGATGAAGCAACGGCTAAGAGGTTTTTAAGAAATCTGAAGGTGATCAAACCTTCACCTAGTCTTGGCGGTTGTGAGAGCTTAGCTTCACATCCAGCTTCCTCGTCTCATAGAGATCTGCCTAGAGAAGAAAGGACCAGATTGGGCATAAGCGAGAATTTAATTAGGCTATCAATTGGGCTTGAAGATGTTAATGATTTGATTGAAGATATAGACTCTGCTCTTAAAAGCGCTTCCAGCCCCTAAAGTAGGAAAAGGAGGGAAAAATTGGTATGGTGAAGAATGTCCTCTTTCAACCAAGCCATAATAGCAACGCTATGACTAAGCCGTAGATCGCTATGGCTTCTGTGAAGACAACATAAATCATAGTTCTACCGAACATCTCTGGCTTCTCGGTTACTGCTCCTATAGCGGCTGCTGAAGCTGTGCCCAAGCCTATGCCAGCGCCCAAGCCTGCTAAGCCTATGGCTAAACCTGAGCCAATTCTACTTAAACCTATTTTCATTATTGATTCGCCTTCTGTAATTTCACCTTCAGCAGCTTCAGTACTGATTTGATTGTACGCTTGAACTATGCTTGCTATAGCTACCGCAAGACTTAGTGTTGTTATTATTAAGCTTGCTACCAACATTCTCTTCATGGCTTAACCCTCGAGGCCACGATTTTCAGACTTTACACTCACACAGCTGGTCTTATATTGGTTTCCACGACTGCGCAAGTTTGGGTTACAACAAGAGCTATCTCCTAACTCTTTCCCTTAATTCCTTAGGAGTTACATAAGGTAACAGTTTGATGTAAATTACTGTACCTAGACCTAGTCCTATTAGGCCAAAGACTATCATTAAAACTGCACGTACAATTATGTTTAGGTCTGCGAATGTATATAGCGCTACAAATACCATCAAAACAACGAAAGCTGGGATTACAAGACCCACGAAAGACGCTATTACCATCGCTTTTATTATAAGCCTTTTACTTAGTCTCTCGTTTTTTGAATGCCAAGGATCTCACGTATACTAGGCTAGGGC
>QMSF01000067.1 GCA_003649565.1 Thermoprotei archaeon
AGCTCTACCTTGACTTCCTCATCTGGTATCGGCTCGCCACTAAGCGTGTAGAATTGGCACATCACTGGATCCCATATTATCAATCCCTTATTCTTGTCCATTGCGACATATCTGTCCTCTTTGCCGCCCTTAACGACGTCCTTCTCTGTTAACCACCAATCCTTATCGGTTCTGAGCAGCAATGGGCCGTTTGACCATTTCTCGACGAATTCTCTGTCGAAGAGGTTATCTCTTATCATTATGTACATCCATGATAGGAAGACTCCAGCATCGGTTCCAGGTCTTAGTTGTAGCCAGTAGTCAGCGTTTCTAGCTTCTTCCGTGAATCTTGGATCTAGGACTATGAGGTATAGCTCTTCGCCTCCTCTCTTTCTCTCCATTAATGCATGCCACTGGGCTGGAAGTGACTCGGATGGGTGTCTGCTGTCAAGGACGATGCACCTAGCGTTCATGATGTCGGGTGTGTGGGTGTTGGCGCCGAACATGCAGTATTGCATTGCGACGTCGCATGTTGAGCATATGGTACCTGGAGCAGTTACGTTGCCTGGATTGCCGATGGCGAATAGGAATCTAGACCTAGCCCAATATAGGTCTGTTCTGTATGTACCCTCAACGACGGCTATGCATTCAGGTCCATACTTCTCGATCAGCTCCTTTAGCTTAGCAGCAATCTCGTCGAGGGCTTGCTCCCATGATATTCTCTGCCATTGGCCGGATCCTCTCTCGCCAACTCTCTTTAATGGGTACTTTAGCTGCTCTGGGTGATAGATGAAGTCTATCATGTGGTTGATTCTTTCCTTGCAAACGTAGCCCCTGCTTACAGGGTGCTCGGGGTTACCCTCGACCTTAATGAGTCTTCCAGTCTTCTTGTCGACATAAGCTAAGAGGCCGCATCGAACCCAACAGCCTGGTTCACCGCTATGGCAACCACATTTTTTAATTATAACTTCTTCCTCTGCCATGGTTACATCCCATGCGGTTAATAGCTTATATGGGAGGCTTTAAAAGAGTTACGAGCCAAGAGGATATTACCCAGACATGAAGTTTAGCACGATCTCGGTGAATTTAAGCTAATGGTACCTTCCTAACTAGCTTTTCACAACAAGTCCTGTGAGAACCCTTTTACTCGACGTCACTGAGAATTAACGTGAAAAGGAGGAGGTTGTACAACTGATCTTAAGAGTCAAGAAGTAAAAGTCAAGGTCTAAAATGAAGAATTTCAACAATGAACATTAGGTTGGTTAACTAATAGTAGAGAAGCATAAAAGTTTTTAAGCTATACACATGGTTTTAAGACTAGTCGATTGGCGGGGGATGTCGTAAAAATGATATTCCTTCCAAGATCTCAACTTCCACCTAAACTCACAATCGTTGTTAAGAAAGTTGGAGATAAGGACTATGAAGTGACAACAGAGCCAAAGCTCGATCCAACTATTTTCGGGACATTTCTCATAAGGTTTAAGCAATGCAGTAAAGGTCTTGCAGTTAAAATGGCTGGAGGCAAGATAATATTAAGTGGCGAAAATCCTGATTTCAACGCCATCATTGCATGCATGAATCAAGGCTCGCCAATACCTGTTGAATTAAAGATGTAAGCTACACTTTACCTCTATACAATTTTTCGCCGTTAACCGCCGTAATATTGTATAGGCAGAATGGCACCAAAACGCCTCCTCTTCTTAATTCGTGAACGCAGCACTTCATAAGCCTCTTTATGTCTATGGTCCAGGCATCCTGAGCAAAATGGCACCCTACGCTGAAGAAGCCCTCAGGCTTCAAATATTCTAGGAGGAGCCTAAGTGAAGGGCCTATAGCTTGAGGTCTAAAGTTCTTTATGAAGCTTCCGGAAACGTTGAGCTCATCGGCTATTGCCTTCAATAATTCGTCAAACTCCACAAATCGATTCTTTAGTGAGTACTTATCTATTAGCTGCTCCATGTCGGCCAATCTATTTATGACCTTGACCTCTCCCTCCCTTCTATAACATGCATAGACTAATGCTGAGCATCGCGGATCTGGGCATGGCACAGGCATGAAGTCAACGGCTTTTATTGCTCCTCCACTTTGCCTCTCAATTTGCAGTTGAATATCGCTTACCGTAGTTCTATCGAGGGGATCGAAGAGCGTAGGAGGGTACCTACCCAAGGCCGCGAAAGGTTGAAAGTTCACTCCAAGAGTCTTTCTCGAAATCGAGTACCTTACTACATCCCATAGATAATGGTCATTAACGCCCTTTATCACAGTCATAGCTAGCGTAACGGTTAACCCTGCCTTCAAGCAATTCTCTAAAGCCTTTTCTTTAATTTTCGTCAGATCAGCCCCTCTAATCTTAAGATACACATTCGAGTCAAAACCGTCAAACTGAAGATATACACCGCCAAGACCTGCATCAGCCAATTCCTTAGCTAACTCAGGTCTTTTAGCCAATTCTATTCCATTGGTATCGATTTCTATAAGGCTAAACCCGAGATCCCTAGCCATTGCTATTATCTCAGGTAAATCTCTTCGAACTGTTGGCTCACCTCCTGAAAATTGAATGGCTGTTGGTTTACCTTCACATCTCAAGAGCTCTTTGAGCATGTCTCTCAGCTCATCTAGTGTCGGCTCCCACGTAGGCTTGTTCTTAGAATCTGCTAGGCATACCGGACATAGTAGGTTGCAGGCATCCGTCACTTCGACTATCGCCAGGCATGTGTGTTGTTCATGTAGCGGGCACAGCCCACAATCATATGGACATCCCCTATCAATTCTCTCAACGTGGGGTTTAGCGGGCTCACCTTTCCTTGAGAATCTTAAAGCCCTCTTATAGAGGGAGAGATCACTCCATAAAAGAGCATTAAAGATTCCATGCTTTGCACAAAACTTCTCCATGTAAACTTTAGTTCCGTCAGTAATGATTTTAGCCGATACGAGCGACAAGCATTCCGGGCATAAACTCTTAGTTTCATCCAGTAGCTCCATTGCGACCGATTTGCATTTACACTTTAAAAGTTAAATTTTACTGAAGTTCTCATAACCTAATCAAAATGACATACGAAAACGCAAGATCCATCTCCCTTAGCTTCACATTTAATCTCCTCGACCTTTACTTCCTTACCTAGATAAACACTTAAAGCACCCGTCAAATACCCCCTCATGAATATACATCGACATTCCTTGGAGGAACCCTTTTGATATCTAATTTCGAGATTATCTTTAGCTTCTATCTCCACAATTTTTTCTGTCTCATCAAACCTCTTAAGCTCAAATCTGCCCCATCCAACGGAAAATAGCGTGTCTAAATGAACCTTGATCTTGTCGATGACACCCAAATCTCCAAGCTCTTCATCAAACCACTTAGCCGTGCTACTTCCACCTTCTCTAGCTAGATACCATAAGAAAGCCTCACCAGCAGATCCAAAATAAGCTCTAATGCCATCAAGCATGCTCACGAAGCTCTTAAGCCTTATAATTATGACCTCCTCTTTATTTGATGTCGTTATAGGAAAGCCAAAGCTCTCATAGATATATCCGTATCTATTTGGACTGAAGAACTTAACGTCCATGACTTCCGGCATCGACTTAAGCCTATCAACGATTTCCTCGATATTTGAGGTCATGTTTGTACAGTCAACGAGTATGAAGGCATTACCTTCATCACCTGACGTATAGGCGACTATGTTTTTAATTAAAATGCCGTATTCACCTAAGACTGATGTTATTTTCCCCAGAACAGAAGGTTTCGCTATGCTTTTAACCCAAAACTCACCAAGAAAGCTTCCTCTAGAAAAGAGGACAACGGGTAAGTCTTTAATTGCCTTGCCTTCAAGCATTTTGACACCACTTAAATATTTATTATTTAATGAACTGAAATATATGTGCTATAATAGACTATCAACTAAATACTTATAATACTTTTCCACTTTTTTACTGGCGTTTAAGTGTAAACTCGTGGAGGCCGAGCTAAAGCCTTGAGGCTTAACCAAAAGGCCTCTGCAAAAACCTATGTTCTGCTAGGCCTCTTAATTGCTAGCCTCGCTGTGAACGTCGTACTGCTCTACTCTCTTAGTAGCTTCACGCGGAGAATGGAAGTCAGCAGCTTGACACTGCATTACAACGCCTCATCATCGATTTACATAGTTGGAGTGATGGGCGGAAGCCATGTTAAAGGTGTTGCAATGCTTCTCGAAGGGATGCTCGTAGAGGGTAATGGCCAAGTTTATGTCTCAACTACACCTAAAATAGGCATAGAACTTCAAGAAGCAGCTGAAAAAGCGTTTAAAGCAGCTCAGAGATTTACGGGGATTGACGCTTCAAATCTAGATCTAATGCTTAGAGTTGTTAGCAATGAGAGCGTCTACGTCGTTGATGGACCATCTGCAGGGGCAGCTGTAGCAGTTTTAGCGTCATCGATGCTCCTCAATGTACCGATAAGGAAAGACGTTGTAATAACGGGAACTATAGATGAATATGGTAGAATAGGGCCTGTAGGGGGCATATTATACAAGGCTGAGGCAGCAGCAAAAATTGGAGCTAAAGTCTTCTTGGTACCAAAAGGTCAAAGCGTAGATAGGGTCTACGTGAGAGTTGAGAGGGAAATAGCTCCTGGCGTGGTTATAATTTACTATAAGCCGAAGCTCATAAACGTTGAAGAGTACTTGCGCTCTAAGGGATACAATATGCGTGTAATTGAAGTATCAACATTAAGTGAGGCTTTTAAGTACTTCAGAGCATAATCCATTCTCCTATTTTATTTTTATGACTTAGCTTCTAACGGTTAGGAAATAGGCCTCTATCCATGAACCTAGAAAGAAAGGCTTTGCTGGAGGATGCCTCTCGCCCTTCTCGATTAGTAAAATTATTGGTCTATAACCACTTGAAATAGCTTCACTAATCTTCGAGAATACAGGGCTATCAAGGAGATACTCTGTCCAATATCGAAATGGTACTTTCGGTACAAGAAGGCAACCACCAGCAGGTAATGTCTCACCTACATGAATTATCTCTTGGGCTTCAGCCGAAGTTATTGTGGGCCTAATAACGTTGGCCATTGAAATCCCATTTAACACTATTGGTGCTAAAATTAGCAATGCCACAGCAGCTAAGACTAGTGTCCTCTGATCTTTGAGTTTCCCTATGACACACCCTGAAAAGTAGGATACTGGAATAACATTCATTAATGATATTCTCCACATGAAGTTATGCGGTATTAATGGATAAGCATTAAAAATGAGGCTCATGATAACCATTACCATTGACATGCAAATGAGGCTCTTGGATTCACTCTTCCTGATTATCGAGTCCATTGTTATGAAGACGCCTATTATCAGAAAGGTTATTGATATTAGACCCCAAGGAGGTAAGTGCTGCATAGGGGGTGTTGAACCTAGGCTCTTAATGAAGCTCAACACCTTCCCCATATCGCCGCCCATGATTGGAGTAAGGGAGCCTAAAATCACCACTAATATTAAGACTATATAGATGGGTGCAAAGGGCTTTAACTTAAGTTCATGGCTTTTAAACTTAGCCTTCTCCAATAGAAAAGCAATCATTGGAGCTAATACTGATATTGCCAATGCTATTAAGAAGTCGAGTATATGTGTCAATCCAACCAAACAGAGAGAAATTGCTGCTAATATGGAGCCTCTATAGTTCGGCTTAAATAAGCATTTAACTATGAAGAATATGCATAGGAAAACGAAGAGGAGGCCGCACGTGTTTTTAACGAGGTCGCCAGCAAGCCTAAATGTATATGCAGAATATGAAAAGGCTATGTAGCTTACGAACATTGCTATTCGGCTTTTAGTTATGAGTTCTATCGTTAAAGCTAATGGAATGCCAGCTAATGCTAACATTAACGCCAAGGTCAATTTAAAGCCTAATATTATATCGCCTACTAAGTATGAAGC
>QMSF01000068.1 GCA_003649565.1 Thermoprotei archaeon
AAGCTACACTTAGCATAAACCTCAATAAACGGAACATCCTCCTCAATTATCTTGCGAACCTCAGCCCTTACATCCCTATAAGGAGAAACGAAACTACACAGTACAATCACGCCATTCCTAGCAAGAAGCCTCGCAATCCAGGCAACCCTACGAAGATGAATAGCGCGCTGCTCTCTAGTAAAACCAGCATCAGGATTAATGGTCTTCCTTACCCAATCGCCATCGAGAACCTCAACCCTAAAACCAAGCTCTCTAAGCCTATCGGCAACACCATTAGCAATAGTAGTCTTACCACTACCAGGCAAACCAGTAAACCAAACAACAACACCCTTATCCAAAAACTTCATAGCAAACCAATTTAATTAAATGTAATTAATAAACCTTACGATGGACAAACTCCATTACTCAATGTCAAGCCTATATGGACTCATACTTCAATTCACTTAAGGAAGAAGGAGATAAGTTAAAGCTTATATAGAATATTCTGAGAGGAATATTCTGAGAGGAATATGGCTAATCTGGTTATTGAGAGAAGCGAGGAACAGGTCATTAGAGAGTTAAAGGGATGGCTTCTTTTATATGGTAGGAGGAAGATAGGTAAGACCTTCCTATTGAGGAGAGTGTTCCCTCAATCTAATTACTTTATGGTTACGAGGTCAGGTCATGTCTTAGCTGAAAGAGATGGCGATGTTTCGGTTTTCAATGTTGAAGATGCCGTTAAGCTAATTTGTTCTCTTCTTGATAAAGGCGAGATCGTAGTGCTAGATGAATTTCAGAGGCTTTCTGAGGAGTTTTGGGATGAAATTGCTCTTCGACATCCTAATGGAAGGTTGATAGCTAGTGGTTCAAGTCTAGGCATTTTAAAGAGGATTTTCGATAGGAGAAGTCCTCTACTAGGCTTATTGACGCCGTTAAAGCTCGACTTGATAAGGTATTCCGATGCTATATCGGCAATTACAGAGGTCTGTAGCTCACCTAGAAATGCGTTAATTTGGAGCATGCTTATTCGTGATCCATGGATAATTCCCATGACATCATTGGAGAGAGATCCCATATCCGAAATATGCGATAAAGCATATTACTTCATGGCTTCAGCTTCAGGCCTCATAGGCGAGGCATTTGAAGAAGAGGAAAGAGCATTGACAAGAACGTATGATGCATTATTAAGATTAACAGGAGAAGGCGTATGGAGGCCTTCAGATATGGCTGGCATACTCGCATCAAGCAAACTGATAGCTGGAGGACAATCAACAGTAACAGGGCTACTTGAAAGGCTAGTCGGCATGGGCCTAATAGAGAAGATTCCTCTATGGAAGACGAGAGGAGCAAGATACTACTTCAAGCATAGATCTCCATTACTATCAATCATATACTACTTAGATCAAAAACAGAGCATTTCAGAGGGCATTTACGGAAAGGCAGAGCCAAACCTAGCATTAAAGGCGATAGGCAGAGAGTTAGCCTTTAACCTCGGGGAAATGCTGGCTGAGCTTCATAATGGAGTTAGAGCCTACACCATACTCCCAAGAGGACAAGGAGACATAGATATAGTGATCCTAGACAGGAGAAGCAGAAAGCCGATCATTGGGTATGAAGTAAAGATGGGCGAGATGGAGATCAGCGAAGCAAAAAGAGCAATCGAGAAAATACACTCAGAGGGAATTCCAAAGGCAGGGCTCATAAGCATAACAGCCAAGCCACCAGAGACACCAGGATCACATGAAGAGCTTGGACCTCAAGACATCATAGAGAGAGCGAAGAAGCTGCGTCAACACCTAAAAGCATTCAATAGAGAGAGGTAGATTGCGATTTAAGTGTGAGCCGGGTGCTTTACGTTGAGGGCTGCGCATTGAGCATTAATCCGCTTTTTAAGTTTAATCGAATGGGGAGTTTTAATAGTATCACGGCATAATTTATCTTAAGGCGTGAAGGCATTGATGCGTAGAGAGGTTGCCTTATGGATTGAAGCGGCTAAAGAGGATTTAGTTGATGCAAGCGATGCCATAAATAGGGGTAGATGGTTTAGAGCAGCCTTCTTCTCTCAGCAAGCTGTTGAAAAGGCCTTAAAGGCGTTATTCTTCATAGTGCGCAGAGAAGAGCCGCCACATATCCATACAGTCACTGAGCTATACAGGCTACTGAGAGAGGGGGGCTTTACATTGCCTAGAGACCTTGAAGAGCAGCTATACATTCTAAATAAGTACTACACGATTACGAGGTACCCCGATGCAGCTAATGGCCTGCCGAGCGAGGCAGTCGATAAAATCGAGGCAGAAAGAGCATATCAAGTAGCACATAGCGTGGTGACCTATATTGAGAAGTATACCAGAAAAAGCGCTTAAAGCTGTTCAGGAGCTCATCGATAAGCTCTCAGAGAAAATAGACATCCAAGAGGTATACCTCTTCGGGAGCTATGCCAAGGGGACATGGCTCAAAACAAGCGACATAGACCTCATAATAGTCTCGCCCAACTTTGAAAATACACCGCCACTTAAAAGGTTAGACATGATAAACGAAATCCAATGGAAAGCAGGAATACAGCCATTCATAGAGGCAATACCATTAACACCCAGAGAGCTCAAAGAGAAAATAGAGAAAAGCACTCTACTACGAGACGCTTCAAAACACTGGATAAAAATAGACGTCGAGAAGACAAAGGATAAACAACAGTTAAAATCGAGGAACCCATCACCCGCCAAGTAAACTCATTAACAATCAATGAGAAGGTATGATGAGCTTTATCTCCTAATGCTCCTAGTTGTAAGGGAAGATCTAAGGGGGTTCCTTTGGAACTACGTTTTAGTGTAGTCTTCGAGGAACAGTATTTCGACGTCAAAAGGCTTTCTTTGCATCTCTCTTAGTAAGTCCTCTTCTCTCTTCGCGAAAAGCGCTTTACAGGCAAGCTTTCTTGCCAATGCAATACAAAAGCAATCTGAAATTGAAATAGCTCTTTCACACTTGATTTTAGCAGCTTCTTCAATTAGAAGAGAAGTCTCTATGTTTTAGCGGCTTGAAGTTATCGACATCACTCTGTACGTTTCATTAACATCGAGAATCTCTATGTAACGCTTATATAATGCTTGATAGGCGTCATCGGGATTTCCGTATATCAGCTTTCCCTCATTTAGAATTGTGAGTATAACGCTTTGAGGAGCTGACTCAACGTGAACTAAATCTACTTGGTCTTCGTGCACTCCAAGGGCATCAGCTATATCCACTAGAAGCCTCCCAAGATCAAGAGCGCTCTTAGCATCCATTGAGACGGCAATGTCGTAATCTCTACCCTCACCTTCTCTAGCCCTAGACCCAAAGAGAAAAGCAAACCTCACTCGATGTCGCATAAAAACAGTCTTTAACCTTTCATCAATGTCGGGATCGAGGTTAACGCTATCTACAAACATTTTAATAGCATTGATAATTCTAGGAAGCCTCAGCTCCATCTGCCTTAAAGCTTCCTCTTCAAGTTCTCGATTAATCGCCGCATAACCATGAACCAAGATATTCCTAAAGCCAGCTAAGCTCTCTAGAAAAGCTCTTTCATTGCTCAACCCTATGATGCTAGATAAACTTGCAGCAATTTCCCTATATGTCTCAGGCTTTCGCCTACCCAAACTCACGATGATCATAGCTCCTAAATCAAGAAGCTACTGAACAACAAGTTGTGCAAGTCTCTCCACAGCATAAATCGATTGGCCCTTCGACCTATAATCAACGAGCTCAGCAAAGTAGCCCTCCAAAAGCTCCAATTGCCTCTTAACCCTCACACCAAATCATCTCCCACCACAAAGTCCTCCACAATGAAGCCAATAAGCCCACACTTAAAATACTCTTAAACACCTTAAAAATGGTGATCCCATGAGAGTCATGCTCATTCGATAAAAGCCTTAAGCCTATAACTAAGAGAAAAAGCAGATTACAGAAAAGCTAAGAGGTTACCCAAGACCTCATAAAGATGACTACAAAAAGGTCTTACTCCTCTCTATAACGCTTAACTCTCAAGCAAACCAAGCCAGCTATGGATTCTCGAGGGCTCTTAAACTCCCTAACTCCCAAGAGACCTAACAAAAGCATCAATGATAATCAAGGACATTCTAAGGAGAAACTAAGGCTACCCTAGAAAAAGCTCAACTTCACATTTAAAGAAGACTCTTCAATTTCTCCAATAAGCTCTTGACATCTCTAATTGAAAGCTCAACCTCTCTCGGCGGCATCCAATTCTCATAGAAATTCTGGTGAAGAGCATTAGCCGTCCTCCACAAATGCCTAAGCTCCAGATCCCCAAGCCTATCAGCCAAATAATCCAAGAACTCCCAGAGAGACGCATGACTCTTCAACTCTTTACCCTCCTTAGCCGCCACAGCCTTAACGATCTGCGAAGCAGCAACCCAAGCCTTCTCAGAAGCCTGAACGTAGTCTCTTCTAGCAAGAAGATCCTCAGCTTCACGCATATACTTCTCACACAACTTTAAATGAAGCTCAACTTTAACGTCAGGATCAGTCATATTAAGCTGCTTAAGCAACGTCTCGCTTACAAGCTCCTCCAAAGCCTTACCTTCCAACTCCGACATCCTCTCAAGAGCCTCAAAACCTTCTTAGGCAACTCGATAGTAATCGCAACCACTAAATCCACCATCCATAACTAATAACCTCATGCTATTAACATTTACTTTACCAATGAATTTACGTAGACAAAGCTAATGATGAGCACCACATCATTTAAGCTAAGACTCTTCAAGCTCCACGACCATAGAAATTTTGGGTTTAGAGAGTTCTAGGCGCTCTCGTGGAAACCTTTGTGGATCTTTAATAACCCTAAGGTGATCAGGGAACATCGAATCTAAGCCAAAACTTCCCTATTAAGGTAGAAGAATAGACAAGATACATTGAAAGGTGTTCTCTTCGAGACTTTTTCTCTGCAGATAAAGTCAATGCTAAAGTGCTAAGCAAGCTTATAGAAGTCATTAAGTTCCTTGGTGAACTAATTATAGAAGCTAAGAAACGTAGGGAGCGCTAACTTAGCAAAACGTGTTATCACATGGGCATATAGCATACAACTTATGACGTAACTATGCATGGTCTATTAGCATAGGCTTCAACGTTTAAACACTACTAATTGTCTATACAACAAACCCATAAAGACACACATAAACTCAGAACTGCGCGCTTACAAACAAGAATTCTTCAAACATCAATTAATTTGCATGAAGCTTAAAACCATCAAATTTTAAACTATTTTTAAGTCTTATAAGAGCTTCTTTTTTATTCATATTGGGGGGACATTTTTGGGTATATGTGATGAGGTATTTGGGGTGCATGATGATGTTAGGCATATTGTGGTGGTTGATGGAGATGGGAGGGTAGTTGATATATGCTCTAGAGCTAAGAGGGAGTGGTCTCGAGATCTCATAAGGGAGACTGCAGGAGTTATCGCGAGAGTTGTCATGGGCATATTTGATGGCGTAAAGAATGTAAGTGGCGATGTTGAAAACATCATAGTAACCTTCGAGAAAATGAAGCTCCTAATAGTGAAGACTAAAAGCGGCAACATACTATTAATATCAGTTAGAAGAAAAATACCCCAAATAGATATCGAGAGAGTCATCGAAGTAGCACGAAACTTATAGCATGAAGATGTAGCGCATAGCCTAAACCCCACTTAGTTAAGTGAAAGCTCATTGGCATGGAAGAAGGGAAAGATCACTTCCCCTGCATTTATAGCATTGGTGTTGAGGTGCTTATTGAGCAACTCTATGAATTACATATATTGTTTATGAGCACCTTAAAGTACCCTTACAACTAAGGAGAAGTAGATGTTTATTGATAAGACTATCAGAAGTGATCCTAGGCAGTAAATCGACAAGCCGAGACCCAGCCCACGCGCTATGTC
>QMSF01000069.1 GCA_003649565.1 Thermoprotei archaeon
CCTATATGTTGGGGTACAGGCTTAGACTTAATGCTATTCTCAAGCCATTTTCTATATAGCTTGTATGCACCGACGATCTTCAAAAATCCTTCAAGCAAGTCAATCAGCCTACTAGTGCTTATTTCCTCTCACTTTTCTCCTTTAAACTAGCCTCATTAAAGGGCCTACCCTTTTCGAGGATCTCCCTAGGGAACTTCTCAAGCCACTTCCTCATGAACTCTAGCTCTTCATCAGGATCCATGACTCGCTGGTCATCAGGCAGCATGTGCGGTATCTCATCAATTATCGGATACCATCTATAACAGTCCTCGCATACGATTAATCCTTCAACAACCTCTTTTGAGAAGCACTCTAAGCATTCCTCGTCTGATGGATTCACATCCTTAACCCAACCGCCCTTTAAAGCGCAGTACAAGGGGCATTTAGATGGTAGACTCTTAGGTTTCTCCCTGCTCTCCACGTTGAAGACTATGAGCTTTAACGGGAACTTCTTGCACATCGGACATGCTAATAAGTCCATAAGCCTAAACTTCAACTTGAACCCTCCGCTATACTCAGAGCACTTTGAATAAATAATCTCCCCATAATATATATTGTCAAGGTGTACTTGATGGAGATAAGCACGCTATGCATATTCGAAGACGAGTGTTATGAGAACTTTCTGCCCATTACATATACTAAAGCGGTATTCGAGCTTATATGTGGCTCCAAAACCCTACTTCAAAGGGCCATTGAAATCCTCAAGCCACAAAAAGTCGTGCTTATCGTAAGAGATTACCTCAAGGCTAAGCTACTGGAGAAAACAGGCTTTATAGTGAATGAAGCGGATGTTGAGGGTGATACGCTTATAATTAATGGTAGGTTGCTCTTGAATTCCGAAGCTCTAAATGCGTTAGAGGAAATGAAGCGAGGAGAAGCTTTAATCGATGGCGAGACTCTTCTAGCAGTAAAGCTTGGAGAAGGAGTTGCGAGAGGAGCTATAACAAATAGGATTTTCAAACCTAAGCTGGTCAAAGCGCTAGCTAACATAAAAGAAGCTAAGCTGAAGATCCTCAAGTACCCATGGGATCTCATAAAGCTCACACCTGAAATGCTTAGCGAGGTGTCTTCATTAGGCGAGCATTACAGCGGAGATGAAATCAAAGTTATCGGAGACCCCAAGATGTTGAGGGTGTCAGACAACCTGCAAGTTGACGGCCCTGTACTGATAGACGTAAGAAAAGGCCCGGTGTACATAGGGAAGAACTGCGAGATCGAGGGCTTCACGAAAATCGAAGGACCAACGTACATAGGTGATAACTGCATAATTAGGGGGGCCTACATAAGATCTGGATGCTACATAGGGAGTACATGCAGGATAGGCGTTGGAAGCGAACTTGAAGAAACCATAATTGTAGGTTTCACAAATAAGCAGCATTTGGGCTTGATAGCTCACTCATACATAGGAGAATGGGTCAACATAGGTGCAGGGACAAACAATTCGGATTTAAAGAACACCTACGGCACAATAAGAATGACTATAGGCACTTCAGAAATCGATACCGGCCTCATAAAGCTTGGATGTTTCATAAGCGATTACGTAAAGACGAGCATAGGCACTCAAATATACACAGGCAAGAGGATAGGTCCATTCTCGCATCTACATGGCTTCATACTTGAAGATGTACCTCCCTTCACGATATGGGCTAAGAGCTTTGGCCTTGAGCCGATCGAGCTAACACTAGAATCAGTAATTGAAACACAAAGAAGAATGTACGAAAGAAGAGGAGTACAGCAAACCAAGGCTGATATAGAGCTTGTAAAGCGGCTCTTTGAACTAACAGTTGAAGAGAGAGTTAAGAGAGGCATTAAGAAGGGAGTTTTCACATTAGCTTGACTCATTGTAACCTTCTTCATCAAATCCATAGCCTTCTACAACGCCTAGAGCATCGTATATCCTGCCTTTCCGAACCATCTCCTCATAAACTCTCCATACGCGCTTAACGGTCAAATATGAGGTTTTAAAGCCTTTATCTTCAAGCTTAGCTTTGACCTTATCGTAAAAAAGTTCAGGCTTTACATATACTTCATCACTTAGAATCTCCATTATTGCTTCCATAACATCAGAGGTATGAGGATAACCCTTTCTCCTCTTTTTCATATGAGCTCCTCCGGGATGCAGCTTGGATGATAAGCAAGCTTAGGCTTAATGCCGCTCTTTCTAAGCCTTTCAGCCACATGAGGGTACATGAAGACGTATTCTTCCTCCATATCATTAGCCAGCTTGGGATCTATTTCTGCAAGCCTCTCTTGTATCCTCTCATAACCTTCTCTGCCGCTAAATGAAAGCATAACTGCTGGATGACATGAAACACCGCAATCCAATAGGTTCTTCAAGGCTTGAAGTTGAAGATTAAATTGTTCAGGTAATGCACCAGTTAGCAGTGAAAATTCTTCTTCACTCGTACCTTTAATCGAAACTCTCACGTGTACCTTACTAAACTTTGAGAGTGCTCGTGCATAGTCCTTGTCGCTTCCAATGAGTATGCCGTTAGTTTCAAGAATAAAGTTAAACAGCCCATCGCTTTCAACGAGCTCTAAAACCTTCAATAAATGATCCTTACCTATCGTTGGCTCATTACCGCTAATTCTAACTTGATTATAGCCTCGCTTTAAGGCACAGCTTTTAAGTGCATAATAAATTTGATCTGGCGTATAGAACTTGCCTATCTTATCTGGACTATCTCTTGGAGCTCCGCTCCAGCAAAAGACGCATCTCAAGTTGCATCCACAGCAGTCAGCAGTTGCTATTCCGCCATACCATCTACCGCCTCTAACAACTCTATAATACTTCCTACTGATGCCTTTAACGACAAGATTCTCCATGGCTTTTGATAGCTTTAATGCATCAAAAGGCATTATTACCGCATTAATAATACAAGTAGGGTAGTAATGAAGCTTGTGAGGCTACAATTCAAAATCGACGATCTACAAGACTACAATCTAGACCTTACGCTTAAGCCATCATTTGTCTCGTCGCTATACATCGAGAAAGGCGCATATGATTGGGCTAAGCAAGCCGGCCTCTATGCTGGCATGCTATCTCTTAAACAGAAGGACTACCATGTTGAGGCATACGTAACATGTAATGCAGATGAGCGAGTAAACGAAGTGATTCTCTATGAGTCGGGTTTATGGGATGAAAAACCATCGTCAAGGATCTCCAGATTAAGCGGCTCATTGAAGGAACAAGTCAAAGCTTTATCAGAGCTTTTTCCTGGAGTTAGACTTTCGATAGCTCCTCACGACTTTAATTGCATTTTCATAGCAGTCGTCCTTTCTAAAAGAGCTAGATATGAAGTCTTTGTGCGCAATTGGGTTAAAGAGCTCTGGAATAGATGGCGTTGTGATCCAATAATCATAGCTGAACTTGAGCCTAAGGATATCAGAAGCATAGGGACAAGCTATCAGCTAATGGATTTAATCAAAACGCTTAGAGATTATTTGAGGATAAGTCATAAGCATGACGATATAGAGGAGATTAGAAGGGCATTAATGTCGTGTTGGGGTGTAGGACCAAAAGTAGCTGACGCCACAATACTTTTCACAAGTAAGTCTCCATGGATAGTTCCCTGCGATACACATTTGCAAAGAGTTTCTAGAAGGCTTGGATGGGTCGATCGCGACATTAGAATGCCCGTTAAGCCCCTATGTTTAAAATATTATTGCGATGAGTGTGTAGACAAATATGGGCCATGTCTGAGAAAGACTATTGAAAAGCTATTTCCAGGTTTTGGAGGATGGGTGCAAACATTGACTTATCTCTTCGGAAATTCCATATGTACAAGCCAAATGCCCAAGTGCTCTCTATGTCATCCGGTATTGAGGGAATATTGTAAAAAAGGTGATTAAAGGCTGGCTTTCTTCACTTCATTTGCAGTAGTCGTAAATGAATCGTAGCCTATGTGGAATATGTGTTTGACCTTCAATACATCGAATATGTTATCGAAAACATCCTTTCTTACTCTTGCTGCGACAACCTCACCTATGAATGCTGTGTGATCACCAGCCTCAAGCTTATTGACGACTTTACACTCAAGATGAGCTATACACTCCTTTATTGATGGGGGCTTGACCTTTAGAGATGGCTCAAGAGTAAAACCGCACTCTTTAATCTTATCGGTATCTCTTCCGCTTTTAACGCCGCATATCCACATTTGCCTGAAAAGCTCCATGGATGGAACATTGATGACGAACTCTCCAACTTCCGATATTAGCTTATGAGAATACCTCTTTGGTGCCACGGCAATGGCAACCATAGGCGGCTTAAACGATAATGGGGTGAACCAAGACAATGTTATGGCATTAGGCTTCCCATCAGGTGTGCAGCACGTTACTATAATCGTGTTCCTAGGATGCAGCAACATGACTTCCCTACCTTTAACCTCAACCTTCTCCATGTATCATCACCTTTCAACCACAACGTTATGATTATCATGTTTAACTTAAGTAACCTAAGGAATTTAAGGCTTAACAGCTAATCTACATGTCGTGATAACATGAAAGAAGAAATAACGCTTGACTTCTTCAACGCTCTTGATTTGAGAGTTGGAGTAGTGGTAGAAGCTGAAAGAATACCAAGCTCAAAGAAGCTACTAAAGCTGAAAGTTGACGTGGGTAACGAGATTAGAGAGATAGTTGCTGGAGGAGCTGAATACTATGATCCAAGCTATTTCCTCGGCAAGCGCTTTGTCGTCTTAGTCAACCTTAAACCCAAGAAGATCGCTGGAGTTGAATCAAAAGGAATGCTATTGGCGGCTGACGTTGATGGCAAGCCAGTATGGCTAACGGTTGATGGTGATGCCCCTCCGGGCTCGAGAATCAGGTAATGTTGACTACATAACCATAGAGTTTAAGAACCTGCGTGTTACCAATCTTAACCCAGCAACTCGTTTAATAACCTCGAAGACGTTACTGATTTAGAACTAGAAACAAATAATCTTGAGGTGAGAATGCTTGTCGTCAAGGGGTATTCCGTTAAGACAAATAGATCCATTCACATGGGAAGTACCAAAGGACTACAAGCCTGGCATGAGGGTTCCCGCTAGGATATATGCTGATAAAG
Source organism: Thermoprotei archaeon (assembly GCA_003649565.1). The sequence goes on from QMSF01000069.1 coordinate 5,105, forward strand.
TCTTGCTTAGTAAGATGCTTGAAGACCTGACGATAATGCAGGCAGTTAATGTAGCTCATCTACCTGGGATACAGAAATGGTCCATAACGCTTCCGGATGGACATCAAGGATATGGCTTTCCAATAGGCGGAGTAGCTGCTATGGACGCTGAAGAAGGAGTCATAAGCCCAGGAGGCATAGGCTACGACATAAATTGTGGCGTTCGCGTTCTCGTTACAAACTTAACGTATAAGGATGTCAAACCTGTAATAGAGGACTTGATAACCGCAATATTTCATTTAGTCCCATCAGGATTGGGTTCAACAACTAAAGCTGTTAGATTAACAAGAGGAGAGTTAGACCAAGTCTTAGCTGAAGGTGTCAAATGGGCAATTAGACAAGGATATGGCTGGGAGAAAGACGCCGAGTTCTGTGAAGAAGGAGGATGCATGAAGACGGCAGATCCGTCAAAGGTATCATCAAGAGCTAAGGATAGAGGTTTCGATCAGCTGGGAACCCTCGGTAGCGGGAATCACTTCCTTGAAGTGCAAGTGGTCGACAAGATATTTGACCCTGAAGTTGCAAAGACCTTCGGAATATACGAAGAGGGCCAAGTAACAGTCATGATACACACAGGCAGTCGAGGTCTAGGACATCAAGTATGTAGCGACTACCTAAGAATCATGGAGATGGCGGTTAGGAAGTACAAGATATCAATACCAGACAGAGAGCTTGTATGCGCACC
>QMSF01000070.1 GCA_003649565.1 Thermoprotei archaeon
TATTTCAAACGCTATAGACCATGGATAAGCCACGGCTCCAGGCCTCTTAGGGTCATCTATGAAGTCGCTTTCAACGACAAAAGCAAGCTTTTTCCTCGCAAAAGCATTCTCGAGATTTCTGCCTCTACGCGGTATTGATGGTGTTAGACCTCCGCATCTACCTATTATCTTAGGCTCAGCATGATGAATAACCACTAAGCCAGGCTTTACACCTATCCTGCGAACCCTCTCTATAATGTCCTTAACAGCTTCATCGCTTCTTTCTAGGTGCAAGTGTATGGGGCATGAAAGATCTTTAGCTAGCTTAAGAGAGTAATCTAAAATCTTGTTGCAGACATCTACAGCTGGCTTGGGTGCTTTGTAATGAGGTCTACCAACCTCGCCAAGCCCTATGGCGAGGCCATTTCTCACAAAGTCAGCGGCTATATCCATAGCTTTCTCGGCTATGCTATATGCCCTCTCTACACCAAACGTATCAACAAGACTCACTATTTCTGCTGGATGCACACCTAAAACGGCTAAAGCCTTAATGTGAGCTGAAGCCTCCTCAACTCCTCTCAAAACTATTTCATACACCTTTCTATAGTCCTCTGGGGAGCTAACAGTTATTGAGTAATGCCATGAGAGAAGAGGGGCGAAGACTATGGCCAAACCGCCTGCCTCTCTAAACTTCTTTGCAACCTCTACAAAGCCTAGTCCTTTAAATGGATTCGCATGAGCATGATTATCAGTAACTTCGACCATTACCTGCTCCTCCCAGGGATTGATTGAGATACCAAAATAAAATGTGTGTAGTGTAATCAGAGTTTATTAAGGGATTCTTAGCCATAATGCTTTGAGCCCAGTGGAAACCATGGAGCCACAGCAAAAAATCGCTTTAGCTAAGATGAAGAAGCCTGTAAGGTCGATTTCAGGAGTAGTTGTCGTAGCTGTAATGACCAAATTCCATCCATGCCCTCACGGTAGATGCGTATATTGCCCGAAGGGCTCATGGCTTACACCTCAAAGCTACGTCGATTCAAGCCCAGTAGCACTTAGAGCTCAGCGACTAAATTACGATCCCTACCTTCAAGTACAATCAAGGCTAAAAGTGTATGAAGACATGGGTCATGCACCATCGAAAATTGAGCTCATAGTTATTGGAGGCACATTTCCTGCACTTCCAAGAGACTACCAAGAATGGTTTATAAAAAGATGTTTCGATGCTCTCAACTCATATCATAATGGCATCATAGAGTCAAATAGCATAGAAGAGGTGCATATCCAAAATGAAAAAGCGTATAGTAGATGTGTAGGCCTAACCATCGAGACAAGACCAGACCATGCTAATCGCGAAATAGCAGACTTTCTATTAAGGCTTGGAGTAACGAGAGTTGAAGTTGGAGTACAAACGGTATTTGATGACGTCTTAAGCAAGATAAAGCGAGGTCATACAGTCAATGATGTAATTAAAGCGACAAAGACTCTTAAGGATGCTGGCTTCAAAGTAGTATACCATTACATGCCCGGCTTACCAGGAGTAGACCTAGATAGAGATGTCGAGGGATTTAAGGAATTATTTGAAAACCCCGACTTTAGGCCGGACATGATAAAGATCTATCCAACATTAGTCATACCAGGAACAGAGCTCTACGAAATGTGGATTAAAGGCGAGTATCAAGAAATGAATGATGAGAAAGCCGTAGAGTTCCTCCTAAAAGTGAAGCCCACAATACCAGAATGGGTTAGAGTCATAAGGATACAAAGAGCAATACCAAGCAGCTGCGTGGCAGCAGGAGTAAAGTCAAATAACTTAAGGGAAATAGTCAAGAAAAAGATGGATGAACTAGGATTAAAATGCAGATGCATAAGATGCAGAGAAGTCGGCTTCGCAGAATTAAAACTTGGAGTTAAGCCAGAGAACTTAAACCTCAAAATGAAGACGAGAGTTTACGAGGCATCAGGAGGCCTCGAATACTTCATATCATTTGAAGACGAAAAATTCGACCTCATAGCTGGTTACGTAAGGGTGAGAATGCCATCAGAACCATGGAGACCAGAGCTAACTGAAAAATCAACAGCAATAGTAAGAGAACTTCACGTCTACGGTCCTGAAGTTCCAATAGGAGGTGAAGAAGACTATGCATGGCAGCATAAAGGACTAGGAAGGAGACTTATGGCCGAAGCAGAAAGATTAGCAAGAGAAGAGCTTGAAGCCAGAAGGATAATAGTTATAAGCGGTGTGGGGGCAAGACCTTACTTCTATTCTCTTGGATATAGAAGGTTAGGCCCCTACGTAGCAAAGGAGTTATCATAAGAAAAGATGATTAAAATGGATAATGCTGTCAACGGCTGACTTCAGGCGACAAGCATGTCCTCAGTACATGCTTCTCTAAAACCTCGTATACCACTAGCACGTTCATAACGCCAAGCAAATCCCCCTTCTCTATAACGCCATCTCTAAAAACGTGGAAAACAGCTCTATCAAAGCTCCTCTCCTTCTCAACCAATTGTGGCTTACCCTCAGAGCCATAGAGCCCCATAAGCATTCCAAGAGCATGCCTGGAAATAGGACATGAAAGCGTTATCTCTTTAGGGTAAAGCTTAATGGGCTCTATCTTAACTATTACGCATTGACCAGCCTTAACCTCAAGCCTCTCATCAGCCACGATATTAACCCATCTACCAGCAGTGCTAATAATGTAATCAAAGGTCTCATTAGGATGTTCAAACTTCTTAACTTCACCTGTCCTCCTGCTAACATACTTAACCGTAATGGTTTGTCTAGAAGACAAAGCCTTCACCAAGAAGATGATACCCCAAGGCCTTTTTATAACTTACCAAGATTATCACGCTGGTAACACAGCATTTAAAAACTGGTTTAAAGCTGAAAATCGGAGAAAAGAATATATCTGCAGATATATCGAAAATAGATACATTATGTGCAGAGATGACGTATTCATCCTTCAAAAACCGCTTAGGGGGTCATTTAAGTACTTGGTATTGCAGGTCTTGAAGGAGAAGCCGCTTCATGGCTATGGCGTAATACAGGAGATAGAGAAGATGTTTAATGGACAATATGCGCCGAGTCCAGGCATAGTTTATCCAACCCTTCAGTTACTAGAGGATATTGGATATGTAAAGTCATCCGTCATTGATGGCAAGAAGTTCTACACTATAACTGAAGATGGGAAAAGAGCCCTTGAAGAAAATGCTCATAAAATTCATGAATTGATAAAGCATACCCATAATATCAAGAAGTTCATGATAGATCTTGAAGGCCTTGAGCTGATCAAGGCAATGAAAAAGCTTTTCAAACATCTACCTGAGCTAAGCGAAGATAAAATGGCTGAAATCAAGCGATTATTCTCAGATTTCAGACATAAGCTCATTGAAATAATAGAGCATTAAGGTGTTCGCCAAATGCCCAAAATGGAGATTATTATTGCTGAAAACTTAACAAAGAAGTTCGGTAACTTCACAGCAGTCAATGGCGTATCGTTTAAAGTATTTAAAGGTGAGATATTCGGCTTTTTAGGCCCTAATGGTGCAGGAAAAACGACGTCAATAAACATGCTCATAACGATAATGAAGCCAACGAGTGGAGAAGCTTGGATAAATGGCTACAGCATTATACGAGAACCCCACATGGTTAGGAGAAGCATTGGCGTCGTCTTTCAAGACAACACTATTGACAGACAGCTTACAGGCAGAGAGAACATGTTCATACACGGCATGATATACGGGATTCCAAGAAAAATGCTCAAGGAGAAAATAGCGAACCTATTAAAATTCGTAGAGCTTGAAGGCTTTGCCGATGTTCAAGTTAGAAACTATAGTGGTGGGATGATTAGAAGACTAGAAATCGCGAGGGCACTACTTCATGAGCCACAAGTGCTATTTCTTGATGAGCCAACTCTCGGTCTAGATCCACAGACAAGAGCTAAGATATGGGATTACATATTAGAGCTAAAAAAGAGAACTGACATGACTATATTCCTTACAACTCATTACATGGATGAAGCTGAAAGATTATGCGATAGAGTAGCCATAATAGATCGTGGAAAGATATTGGCCATAGGGACGCCTGATGAACTTAAAAGCATGATAGGAAACGACATCGTATATGTAAGGGTTAATGTCAATGAAAAAACTTGTCGCTTACTAGCCAGTAAAGCCGTTGAAAGAGGCTTAGCATCAAACTTCAATTTAATACAAAATAACCTCCTAAGCTTCACAGTCAGAGATGCACATAGCTTTATACCAAGGCTATTTGACTTAGCTACAGAACTTAAGGTCCCTATAACTGAAGTGAGATACTCAAAACCAACATTAAACGACGTCTTCCTGCACATGACTGGAAGAGAGCTTAGAGATGAGCATGGAGATTGGGTTGAAATGATGCGAGCTAGAATAAGAAGTAGGTTTAGGAGATGAGATCAATGAATAGAGCGACCACGATATATGTAATGGCTTATAGGCAAATCAAAAGATTTCTGAGAGCAAGATCCCACGTCATAGGCAGCATTGTAAACCCAATAATGTGGCTAGTTCTCTTCGGATTAGGCTGGAGCTCTGCTTTCAACATTCCAATAGCAAAAATGATTTTTCAAGGACTAGATTACATGTCCTACCTTGCGCCTGGCATAGTCATGATGGCGATCTTCACGTCAAGCTTCATCGGAGGAGCAACAGTAATATGGGACAAGGAGTTCGGCTTTCTAAAGGAGGTTCTTGTAGCACCAGTTTCAAGAACTGCAAGCATAATAGGCAGGGCACTAGGCGATACTCTCGTAGCGCTTGTTCAGGGCATCGTCGTCCTCACTGTGACCATGATAATGACACAATCACTAAATCCTCTTGGAATACCAATAGCCATAGCATCTGGAGCCCTAGTAGCACTATCATTCACAAGCATAGGGATAGCCATAGCGTCAAAAATGAGAAGCATTGAAGGCTTCCAGCTAATAATGAGCTTAATAATGCTACCATTAATTTTCCTAAGCGGAGCAATATATCCAATAAGCAACATGCCCATATGGATGAAAGCCCTAGCATACATAAACCCCCTAACCTATGGCGTTGACCTCACGAGATGGGCACTAACAGGGGTACATCAAATAGCACCCGCCATAAGCGCTGCAATTCTAGCAGCCCTAACACTAACAATGACTGGAATAGCATCTTACATATTCAGCAAGGCCACAATAGAATAAACCCACTGAAACTAATGTCCATAAATCTATTATTACAATTATCTATTGAGATTATGGTTATTAAGAAGATTATTATAGCATGTTTGGACAGCCTTTATATCTCATGATCTACTTAGCTTACATGTGAAGTCACTCAAAGCAAGGCTTCTAAGAGATAAATGCATTGAATGCAACTTTTGTAGAAGCTACATTGCTTGTCCCGGAGAAAACTCCTGTACCGGATGTGGCAGTTGCATAGAGGCCTGCCCACGTGAAGCTAAAATTCTCGTTGAGGTAGAAGTTCCAGATGACTATGTGACGATAAAAGTCAATGGCGAGAAATACCAAGTTCCCAGCGGCATTACGGTCCTCAAGGCTTTAGAACTAATAGGGTTTAGAGTTTCAAGACTTCCAGGTGAGGGAGACATATATGCTCCATGCAGAACTGGCGGTTGTTGGGCTTGTGCCGTAATAATTAATGGCGAGCTTAGACTTTCATGCATAACCCATATTCAAGACGGAATGGAGATAATAACAGACATTGATGAAATAACCAAGAAACCTCCATTAAGAATAGTCTCAAGCTTTCAAGGACACCCTGTTGGTGGTGTTGGAACGCCATATTGGCTTAAACCTAAAGGA
>QMSF01000071.1 GCA_003649565.1 Thermoprotei archaeon
AGCTCCAATACAAGATTTGCAATTAATATGCCTATGAATATGTAAACTATCGATTGAGCGAAATAGCTCATATACTTGAATATGAGCATTAATGCCACGTCTACCGTTTGAAGCACCTCCAAAGACTCACGTGGAGTCCTCTAATACTGGGACAACGAATTTTATGCCGTTCTGCTCTATCACTTCAACATTTACACCATAAACCTTCTCTAGATTATCTCGAGTTATAACTTTTGATGGTTCTCCTCGATCTACGACAATACCCTTCGATATAAGATAGACTTTGTCTGAGAACATAGAGGCTAAATTGGGATCGTGAAGGCTCATAACTACAGCTAATCCTTCTTTTTTAGCCAAAGATCTTACAGTCTTGAGCACGAGTATCTTGTTTTTAAAGTCTAAGTGCGCTGTTGGTTCATCCAGCAAGAGGACTTGGGGTTGTTGGGCTAATGCTCTTGCTATTAAGACGAGCTGCATTTCACCGCCACTAATTTGAGTGTAAACTCTCTCTTTCAGATGGCTTATGCCGACAATTTCAAGAGTTTTCTCGGCAATAGCATAATCCCTCTTGGATGGTATGGAGAGAGCACCTATGTAAGGAGCTCTACCCATAACAACTACGTCTATAACAGTGTATGGAAAAGGAGGTTTATGATCTTGAGGAACATGCCCCATTAGCTTAGCCAGTTCTCCTCGCTTCATCTTGCTTATATCCTTACCATTAACGTATACACATCCGGTCAAGGGCTTTAGCAATGCACATAGACATTTAAGTAAAGTAGTCTTGCCTGAACCATTAGGTCCAAGAAGGGTAGCTACCTCGCCTTTAACAACCTCTATGTCTATGCCCTTAAGCACGAGCTCCTTCTCATACGAGAATTTGACTTCTTTAGCAGTTATCATCCCCAACCCCTACCCTTAGTCTTCTTGAGGAGATAAACGAAGAAGGGTACACCAGACAATGTAGTTAATATGCCAACTGGCAATTCGTAGCTAGTTAGACTTCTAGCCAAGTCATCGGCTATTAGAAGGAAAGCAGCTCCAGCGGTTGCTGATAGGGGTATTAGCTTTCTGTGATCAGGCCCAATGGTCATTCTAATCAAGTGTGGAACTATGAGGCCAACCCAACCTATAGTGCCTACTACCGAGACCGAAACAGCAGCTATCACTGTTGCTAATGAAATGATAACTATCTTGTTTACCTCAGTATTGAGGCCTAGCATTTTTGCTTCGTAATCGCCCATTGACAGGACATTAAGCCTCCACGACATCAAGCTTAGCAGTATTATGCCTATTATAATTGGAGCAAATGTAACGCTCACATCCTCCCAATTGGCTAGATATAGGCCTCCCATCATCCAATATACAAGGCCTTGAAGCTCATGAGGCTCTAAGAAGAATTTAGCTATATATTGAAGAGCTGTGAAGAAGGCGCTAACTATGACACCCGCTAGGACAAGCGATACAACAGGAGTTTCACCTCTAACTTTAGCTATGCTATAGGCTAAGAATACTGCTAGAAGACCGAAGAGAAAAGCCATTACCTGAGCAGAAAATGGGACAGGCACGAGTAGTGATAATGCGACGCCAAAGCTAGCGCCCCATGAAAGCCCGAGGATGTAGGGACTTACAAGAGGATTCCTAAATAAACCTTGAAGTGAGGTTCCAGAGACTGATAAGGCAGCTCCAACTAGAAGTGCAAGCAGGATTCTCGGCAATCTAATTTCCCAAACAACTATCTCATAAGCTTGAGGCCAAGGCGAATGCATCATAGGATTAAAAATCTTAGAGATAAATATTTGAAACACAGTTACAGGCGGTATCTCGTATCTTCCTATGAGAAGAGAAAAGAAGAAGGCTGGTATTGGTAATAGTGCAAGCACTAGTATCTTCGATTTCAAGGCTCCCACTCAAATGGGCTTGGTATCCCATAGACCTGCATGAACAGCTGATCAGCGTATTCTTGAATATTTATGTCACTGAACAACTCAGGGTGTATCCACTTTGCAAATCTTAAAGCCAATACCGCAACTTCGGGAGCCCAAGTGCTGGCTCTAGGATACTTGTAAACCCTTCCGTTTTGTACTGCTGCTATAGACTGCCATTGACTGTCGTTCAATATGTCCTCGACACTATACTTCGCTGCACCCCAGATGATAATGACATCAGGATTCCACTCAATTATCTTCTCAATGCTAACTGTTGGGTACTTCTCATCAGGGAACTCTGGAGCTGCGGGGTTTACACCACCAGCTAGCTCAATAAGCGTATTAGTGACGCCAAGACCACCAGTGACCTTTAGCGGATTGCTCCATGTATGTAGGACCTTTGGCTTCTCTTCATCAGTTAAGCTGGCTGTTCTTTCTTTTATTAGGTCGAAAGTCTGGTTTATCAATGCTATGAGTTCCTCAGCTCTATCCGTCTTATCAAAGACTTGTCCGTAAAGTCTTATTAAGCGGTAGAGATCATCCAAATCTGACAAGCTTATTACGATGCACGGTATTCCGAGATTTTCAATTTGCTCTACTGTTTTATTGGTTTTAACAGAAAAACCGTAAGTCAATACGACTTGGGGATTTAACGCTATGAGCTCCTCGAGATTTAAACTCCACGGTGTTCCTGGTGATGGAACTGCAGTTATGTTTATGTCTTCTAAGGCTAGCATTATCGGGTTGCTATAGGCATAACGTGAGATCCCGACAACGCTATCCCATGCACCCAAGGCGTAGACTATCTGATATTCCGCTAATACAACTGCTCGCTCGATCTTATATGGTATCTCTACTTCCTTACCTCTAAAGTCGATGACGCATCTAACGGCATTTACCTCAAGCTTATAGGTCTCTCCACCGATGCTTACAGTGACATTAGCAGGTCTGCTCACTTCGAGGTTTACTGTCACTTTCTTAGTGCTACTAGCAGGAATCAACACATCCTCGCTATAGATAGTTTCTCCATCTAACTGAACCACAAGGCTTCGCGTTACATCAGTATCGTTTAGGTTCGTTATTTCAATGCTCAGCGTTGCCTGCTCTCCAACCCTATAGTAGGGCTTGTCGAATGACGCTGATAGAGTGAACCTATAAGTCCCTTGTGGTTGGGGTATGAGAAGGTATACGGCAATGGCTATTACGACGACAGCTATGATTATTGAGACTATTGTCGCTGTGGTCTTGGATGCACCTTTTCGTCCCAATTCCATAACACTCACCAGGTAACAACTTATCTAAGTGTTAGTAGCAAAATGCAGTTGATTTAAAAGCATTTCTAAACTCTTTAAGCTCTAAACACCTTGGCTGAGACCACTTTAGTTATGCTCTCAATGTATGATGGTGATGGATCTATGCTTATAGGAGGTCTTGTATCGTAAATTTCAAGTTCTATACCTTCTTTCCTTAAGGCTTGTGCTAGCATTAGTATTTCAGCTTCAATATCACCTTTTCCAAGTGGCACATTAGCCTTGCCATCAGTTATCAATATACCCTTTATGGTCAGCCACTTACTCTTCATTTTAGCTGTTCTCGCGAGCATGAGAAGCGTGTTTAAGGCTGATGCTAATGGAGTTCTTCCGCCAGTCGGGGTTTTATCCAAGGCATCTATGAGGGCATCATATCTTCTAGTAGGTTCAACAACCACTTTAGCATCTAATCCTCTAAACACGATAAGTGATACTAAATCCCTTTTAACGTATGAGTCTTCTATAAGCCTCCAAGCCAGCCCTTTGGCTATGCTAATTCTTCTTAATGCAGCCATGCTGCCGCTTGAATCTAATAATAATACAACAAGACGAGGGGCTCTGGCTTTTCTAACTTTTATTCGTATATCCTCCTCGTCTATGCGAATTTCGCCTTTGCTTCTTAATGAAGCTAAGGTAAGAGTTGCATTAATATCAACGTCATTAAAGGAAGCCTTTGGGGGAGGTACGTAAGAAATCGGGTATCCATGAGGATAACCTACAACCGTAATTCTTGCACCACGTGATCCTCTATTAAAGCCCATGTCCTGTAGTGATTGCCTTATTTGTTGAGGAAGCATTTTGACCTGAACATCTAAATCAGCTTTGAATAGTGCCTCAGCATTGCCTTGAGAATTCTGCGAGTGATTAGAGTCGCTTTTAGACTTCGTTGTTTCTCGTTTCTCATCATGGTGGCTATGCGTATGTTGTGGGCGAGCTTCACTGATAACCTTCTTTATCATATCTTTATCTACTTGATCGAAGGGCTTTGCTCTAAGCCTATGTGGAAGCGCTAGCTCCATGGCCTTTACAATGTCTTCTTCCGTTACTTCAAGTCTACCTTCTAAAGCTGCTATAGCCTTAGCCGCTTTGACCGTCACTATTTCGGCCCTATTAGTTCTAATACCCATCTTTATGACTGTTTCAGCAACCATCTTCAGAAGATCATCGCTTATCTCGACCTTAGAAATTAGGCTCCTAGCGTTTTCAACTTGTCTTTTTATCTTCATTTGCTCATCTTTATATTCATCATAGAACGAATCAGGGTCTTTATTGAACCTCTCAACTCTTTTAACTATTTCGATTCTGAGATCTGGATCCATGGGCGCCTCAACGTCAACTGATAAACCGAATCTATCGAGAATTTGAGGTCTTAATTCTCCCTCCTCAGGGTTCATGCTGCCAACAAGTATAAACCTAGCTGGATGCTTGACTGATACACCCTCTCTTTCAACTATATTCCAACCCATGGCGGCTGAATCCAATAATACGTCAGCTACATAGTCATCCAGCAAGTTTACTTCATCTATGTATAGAACGTTCCTATTGGCTTCAGCTAATAGGCCTGGTTGAAGGGCTCTAACACCTTCCTTAAGAGCCTTCTTTATGTCAAGCGTACCCACAAGCCTATCAACTGTTATACTTAACGGTAAATCAACAACTTTCATCTTTCTACGAGCCTTAGGTAGCTCCTCTCCTCTCTTCAATCTCTCAAAGCATGAATCGCACATTTCAAGGGCATTATTGGGATTGCAATTAAAGGGGCAATCAGCTACGACCTCTATGTCTGGTAGGACATCGGCTAAAGCCCTTACTAACGTTGATTTCCCCGTGCCTTTATCACCTCTAAGTAGCACGCCGCCAACAGTTGGATTGACGGCTGCTATCAGCAAAGCCAATTTGGCCTTCTCTAACCCAACGATCGCTGTGAATGGAAATACTGTGACTCTCTTATTCATCTTTTCACCTCATTCCATATCCTATTAATGTTCGTAAGCTTCCTCTCCCATTCCTCATAGTCTTCGGGTGAAACTATGTTTATAGCCCCTCCTTGATGCATACCAGGAGTTGAGATTTGCTCCTCCATTAGCCCCTCGATTTCTCCGTAAACGCTTCTAAGCTTCTTTAGGGTGTCTTCGTCTGCCCTCCAAAGTCCTCTCTCTGCAGCTTCAATAAGCCTACGAGTTATCTCTTCGAGAGCCCAAGCATTATTATCCATAAACCACTTCCTCATTTCTTCATTCAATACGTAAGTTGATGTTATCTCGTTAAAGACCCAATCATCAACTATTCTTGCTGATGCGGACCAACCATACAAATGAAGTATCTTCTTAGAGAATTCTGATGCTCCTCGATATCCATGCTTTTTCATTTCAGAGATCCATAGAGGGTTTAGGAGCTTTGCCCTAACGATGCGCTCTATTTCGCTTTTC
>QMSF01000072.1 GCA_003649565.1 Thermoprotei archaeon
GGAGACGAAATAGATTGGAACGAAGACATAGATGGCCTGGGACTTGACACGGATACGGATGAGAACATGATAGACCCTGACTCAGATGGTGACGGTCTCTGGGACGGGTGGGAACCCAATTGGGCTGGGGATGATGATTATGATGATTTGAAGGGGATGACGGACCCGGACTCAGATAACGATGGTCTTTGCGACGGATGGGTGGACGGATACATCTGGGATCCGAAAGCTACAGGTGGAGCGAAGTTTGTTCCTGTGGACAATTCCAATACGTATCACCCCACCGACACCTCAAATGTATTTGACCCATGGGAAGGGGAAGATTCTAATCTAGATGGGATTAAGCAATCAACGGAAACTGATCCCCTGGACCCTGATTCCGATGACGATATGTTATGGGACGGCTATGACATAGTGGACGGGGACTCTGTCCGAAGGGGAGAATTATATGAAAATGGAAATACAGCGATGAATGGTATAGTTGAAGGCTTCGTATATACAAGGATATACATCCCAGGATCAAGTTCCTCGGAACAGCAAGGGGACACTGATCCTTTAAACAGCGACACCGATGATGATGGTATAGAGGATGGGGAGGAGGTGTATGGATGGGTGAAAATCTTAAAGGTTACAAAGCCCTCAAGTGATAGTGATGGCGAAGAAGAACACGTTTATCAAAAATATACAATAATGTCCGATCCTACAAAGAGTGATACGGATATGGATGGTAGCCTATCAGATGGCGAGGAATATGAAAAGAACTGTCTGCCATACACATTGGATACCGACTCTGATGGGTTATCCGATGTAAAGGAGATTAGCTATGGCACGAACCCATGCCATTACGATACAGACGGAGACCACCTGCCCGATGGAGGTGTTGATGGTTGGTGGAGATTCGGAACGGACCTTTGGAAGATCGGAGATTCCTCATATAGGGACGGAGACATAGATTACTGGGAAGGGGAAGACATAGACGGCGATGGCGTGAAGGATTCTTACGAGACGGACCCCACGAAACCGGATACTGACATGGATACAATTAGAGATGGTGTGGAGTATTTCTTTGATCTTAAATATTATTTCATGAACCCCGTTTCAAACTATGATTATGATGGGGACGGATATCCCAATGCGGTGGATACCGATTCGGATAACGATGGCCTTTATGATTATGAGGAGGATTTAGACGGTGATGGGGAGATTGATGCAACTACTATTTCTGGTGAAACCTATCCCACTTATGCAACAGCATACGAACCATGTCCATATGACGACGATAGTGATGACGATAATTTAATGGACGGAGAGGACGTAGAGGATGAGTACGGAACACTGTTTTATCTTGTGGACTATGATGGTGATGGAAAGATAGCCTCCATGGACAAGGATACTGATGGTGATGGTGCCCTGGATGATGTCGATCCTGACTCGATTGATTATAATACCCAATGGGATAACGATACAGATGGATTAAACGACAAAGAGGAGAAGTTATATGGAACTGACGATAATAACGAAGATTATGATGGCGACGGTGTTTCCGATGGAGATGAGGTCAAGACCTATAACACTAGAGCACCCAATCCCGATTCGGATGGTGACGGATTGCCAGACGGTTTTGAGATACGCCATTCACCTTATCTAGATCCAAACGACCCTGATGTGGATGATGATGGTCTAGCTGATGGGAGTTTTTTTGAAGGAGTAGTAGATGGGAATGGAAACCCCATCCCTTTACGATGCAATTGGCTAGATAGCGACGGAGATGGCATATATAATGTAAATGATTTGGATTCTGATGGGGATGGCTTGGATGATAATATTGAGCTTCATATCTTAAAAGGTCAGGGCACATTTTACGTAAAGAACACTATTGACGGCGACGATGACAACGACTTAATAATAGATGATGGCGAGATTTGGACTGACACTAATCCTCTTTCTCAAGACTCGGATGGTGACGGACTGCCAGATGGTTGGATAGATGGATGGGGTTATGATCACTTAAGCGGCAAATGGAAAATTATAGAACCCCCAGACAGTATTAGACAAGAGAGAGAGGGAGAAGATGTAGATTTAAATGGTTACATATCGAGACGGGAAAGTAATCCTATTCTGAAAGATACGGACGGGGATAACATCCAAGATGGGGATGAAATAGAAAAACTCCTGTCAAATCCATGTAGAAAAGATACGGATTTCGATGGATTCCACGATAATGTGGATATGTTTCCTGCTGGAAACCTGGAGTTGGCAATAAAAATAAAAGAGATTATTGCATTGGATCCTGTAGATCCCGATTATAATGGAGCCGACTTTTATACTATTGTCGATTTCTGGTTTAAAGACATGCATAATAATCAATGGATGCCGCTTTACTCCTCAACACCTTACGGCAAATACTCTCAGATATGGCGATGGAGTCGTCAGGACGAGACCACATGGCAGGATCAGGGGGCAAATGACGATAATATAGTATGGGACCAGGATAACATAAAAACGCCAAATGAAATAGGAGATAGATTCACATATATTACATGGGGGCTCCCAGATAACGCTGAAATGGTAATGATACGTATACAGCTTTTTGATGATGATTATAATAGAGGAACGAGCAAGGATGACAGGTGCGATATTAATAAATCTGACACTCAAGGGAGTGAAGCAGGAAGTGATCCCTGGAACGATGAGGATTATAATAATATAGGCAACCCACTCTACAATTTTGGTGAAAGGAGTTTGAACTTGATATATTATCTCGATGGATGCTTCTGGGTAGCTTATGACAGTAACGGAAATATTATAGAAGGGTGGTATTATGATAATACTCACCAGTACCATTCAGATAACGATGGTGTTGGATATGCTTGCGGAATAAGTAGCATGGCCGATGGTGAACACTATTCCAATAAAAGAGATAAGAATGACAATTGTGCAATATACTTTGATATTTATGTTTCTGATCCCACAAGTGGTGCATACTCGGACGAAGACCAGGATGGGATTTTAGCTAGAGCGGAGTCATACATCTATGGTACTGATCCCGATAAGAAGGACACCGATGGCGATGGAATGGATGACGGATGGGAAGTAAAATATGGCTTTGAACCAACATATGACAATCATCCTGGTGCCTATGATCATGACTCGGATGGCATTAGTTCCGAGAAAGAATATGTATACCATGACTGGTGTGCCTTGCCTGATAGAAAAGATATTTTTGTGGAGGTAGATTGGATGAAAGGACATAAAATGAAAGAGAAAGCAAAAATTCTGGTAATCAGAGCCTTTGCGAGGCATGATATCTCACTGCACATAGATGACGGATGCATGGGTGGGGGAACAAATGTACCTATGCAATCATCAAATACTTTTTCATATCCCTCAGATTGGGATAATTATTATAATAGTCATTTCTTAAAATTGAAAAGTGGTAGTGCATCACATAGAGATGGTGTATTTCATTATTGCTTAATGGCAAAATCAAAAGCACCCGGGTCGAATTCTAGGGGACAAGGGGGTTGTCCTGGATATAGTGGGCACACCGATATGTTTGTTACATATGATATGAAATCATTAAGTAGTAAAAATCAGGTTAATGGTTTTATTCATGAATTGGGACATAATTTACTTGGGTTGATTGATTCAACACATCAATCTACCCAAAAAGGTGATACTGCACCAACAACACATTGTAATGATCCAGATTGTGCGATGTATTATAAATTAAATGAAAATAGTAATTATTGTGATCATTGTTGGAATGAATTAAGCAGAGATGGATTAGGATTAGGATTACCATAAGGGGGAATGATATGGAAAAGAAGCTACTATCCATCATCACTTTCGTAATAATTATCATTATATTATGCTGTGGATGTATTAAAAACGATAATTGTGATAATTCGCATGATAAAAAAGAAGAATTTTTAGTTATACGAATAGAATCGATAGATATTATCAATAAGACTAATATTTTAAAACCGATTAATATCTATTTTCAATTGGATGAGGATAAAAAGAATATCACGTATAATGAAACTCAATGGACAAATGAAATTCGCCTTGATTTATTAAATGCTGATGAGAAATATTTCTTTAATGTTTCATTATCCAATGAAAAGTATATTTTTCGATTTGCTGGAAAGTATTCTTTTTTCAATGGACATATACATTTCAAGAATGAAATGATATCTATTGATATAAATCCACAATTTAAAGCATCATATGAAATTGAGAAGAATAAATTATATTCAGACAATCAAGGTTTCAATATTAATATTACTGGTGAAGATGGTAGTATTGAGATATTAATAGCAATTGAACATACGCCACCGTAGTAATTATAAGAACGTCACTCGCATTGCGACCTGAAATTCGGTCGCCGGACTGACATGTGAAATTGCCCGAAAGGGTGAGAAAACATGTCCGGTCTGTAGATGCGCAATTTGTGAGTTTCCACTCGCAATAACAATGTCCAAGAGGATGTGCAAGAAAAACTATGTCGGAGGTGATCAGTCAGGAATGATGAATTGTTCCAAATAAGATCGAATCTCATCAATATCTGATGGAAGCTTGGAACAATCAACAATGATGATCTCATAACCTGTCACCCTGTACTGCTCGATCTTCCGGTTCCGGTATTTCTTGGAAACATGGAACTCGATCTCATACAAGGTCCTTGTTGTCTTATCGCAGAGATCGACATATCCGTTGGGGATCTTCCACTCGGCTGATACTTCATGCTTCATGTCTCTGAGGATCCAGAACAGGATCGCTTTGGCAACGAAATGCTTGTAGGATTCGTTCGACAGCTTTGTAAGATGGTTTGGCCAGCTCATTGATTTATACCTCCTGAAGATCTTTCATCGGAGGATTACGGGAAAGATCGGAAGGAGAATCGAGAACTGAGGAACCGGAAGAAGAGAAAATATTTCCCTGGTCTCTTCAAGCGTTTTCGAACATAGCGCAGAAGGTGGGAGTGGTTAACGTGGGAAGTGGATGAACGAAGTGAAGGAACGGTTGGTTGTTGGGTGAGTGTGAGTCGATGATAAGAGTCTCCGAAGGATCCAATGAATAGGGTAGGTGAATGGTACCTTCGGTAGGATCCGAGGTCAGTGAATTGTCAGCGAGGAAACAAAGGGAAATATTAAAGTTGAAATGTGGATGATAATCCAAAGATCTTACATCTGTTTGAGGTTGTTTTGCGAAAACGGATGATAAGATTTTTAATGCAATAAAGCCATATAGTTACCGTACAAAGGTTTGTAAAAAATCTGTTCCAATGTGGATATATATTCTCAAAGGTATGGTGTATGAAATGAGAGAAGAAATCATGTTCCGGATGACCCGCCCCGAGGAAGGTGAGCGGGGCCTGGGCGTGAGCCACCGCAGGGGCGGAACCGGGTGGGATTCTTACAGGCGTCCGCCCGAAGGGGCGCACTTGCGGAATTTTCCCGTAGGGAAAAGGGGTGCGAGTGCGACTTCGAAGGCACCTGGAGTGAAACGGAAGGTGGAGTCGATGCGAGACAAGGGAGCGAAGCGACCGGCCAATAGGAAATTGCACATAGATGACGGATGCATGGGTGGGGGGACGAGTGTACCTGTAGGATCAATCGATCCTATCGTTTATCAACCTAGAC
>QMSF01000073.1 GCA_003649565.1 Thermoprotei archaeon
CTAAATAACCCTAGCTCGTCTATATGTTTGAGTATTATCTGGGGTTTTAACCCGGTTATGCCTGCCCGCCCTGTAATTCCTATCGTGTACTTATCATTGATGATTCCTTCTCTCAATAGTTGCTCTAAGACCCTTCGAACTATTAAAGCCGATACATGATCTAACACTGAGAGAAGGGTTTCAGCTCCATACTCCTTGTAGATAGTGAGTCCTATAGATCTGAGTTTAGGCAGGTCGCTTCCATTATCTCCTACATCGCAGCCTAGCAATAACACACCCTGCTCATGAGCTGATTTCGCATTAACCGGTATTGTGCCAATACGTGTAGCAGATGGAGACGCTTTCTCTATCCTAATGTATTTATGTACCTCATACGCTAGGTCCTCCGCTTCTTCGATATTTTTAGGCTTTATTTTCTCGGAAAACTCCAATGCTGAAGATGCTACATTCGAGCCCTGAATTAAGGCATCACATATTGCTCCTGAGAGACCACATATGCTTCCTATAGTCTTGGCGTAGGGGAGCTCATCATTCGTAACTCTACCCTTAAACGTAGTTCCAAAGTCCAAGCCGACCATAGGGTTCCGACAATCAACATCAGTCCACTTGGCACCTATCTTTATGCCTGCTGTGGACAATTCTGCCTCCATTTCATTAGCCATAATTTCTCCTCTCGTTCGTGGAGGTAGACAACCAGCTACAGCTCCATCGAATGACACCTTGTCCAGCTTTGAGTAATCTCTTAATTGAGGCGGTAGACCACTCTTAGAGAATGGAGCAACCATTTTCGATGGATTTATGCCAGCCGCCAAGCATCCTTTGGCTAAAGCCCTTATTACCGCTCCTACTTCCTCTGGAGATCCAAAGCTAGCGCTAACACCTGTTGACCGAACAACAAAGTGCAAGTCCCTATCCTTATCTAATCTTGCTTCCCTAAGGCACGTTAAAAGGACATCTCTAACGAACTCTGCAACAGCGCTTTCACTTAACCCCTTCCCCCATAATGTAGAGCCCATTACCTGCTCTCCAGGCAGAGGCTCTCTGATGTCTCTCGTTAACCTGACGATTTTCTTTATTAGGTGAACCTTACCGCTTCTAAGATCAGTTGCAGTAATTATACACTTCGTGGTGGTATTACCGAGCTCAACAGATGCAACTATAAAAAGAGGTGGAGGAAGCGCTTGAGGCCCTCGTCCTTGGGGCATCATGACCTTTACTGCATCGACGTATATGCTTCGCGCAATCCTAGGCTTATATTTATCGAGCTTGCTTTTCTTCAGAAGCTTAAGTATCATCACCAAATCCTCGTTGTCTCTTTAGCCTACGAGCCTCTTGTATGGATGTTCATCGCTTATAGTTAAACCTAGCTCTGAGCAGGCCATGTCGGTTACTAAGGAATCAGTCATAGCTATGACCGGGAATACATGCTCTGCATTCTCTATTGGACCGTAAAGTACGAAGTTGCCTCCAACCATGACCTGAAGCGCATTGCTAGCTATGTCACAATACCTGAATATCTCCCTGCCATTAGGGAGCTCTTTCCTCAATCTCCTAAGCCATGGCCATGAGGATACGACATTGTGTATACCACTTCCTGCTGGATATCCGAACTTCGATTTAATGACGTAGGTTGAAGCTAAGGCAGCACCTGCACCGGATCCTAAGGCTGTAGCTGCCACGTCGATCAATATGGCTTTAACATTGCATTCATTAGCTATTTCGAGAAGCCCCTTACTCACGACTCCACCTCCTGTCGTCAGCACAGCTACTTTACCTTTAATTGAGGGATCTGTTGGGTTGAAGGCTAAGACTATGCTGTTTGGTACTTTAAGTTCTTTCAGCACATTGAGTTCTTCCTCTGTTATTGAGGCATTTATCGAGTTATAGATGGCTCTATCAATTAACCCCACTTCTTTAGCATACTTTGCGCCTTCTACTCTCACCTTAGGCTCTGTGGAGTCTATTAGGAATGGTGCATCAGTTACAGAAGCCACGAAGTCTATGTACTTTTTCATGGCTTCAACGCTTTCAGAGAATACTTGAACCATGCATGGATTACCAGTAATATCGGCCATCTCGTCCTGCTTCTTTATGAGGGCTTCAGCCTTCTCCTTATCGAAGACTCCTGTTTTAGGATCGCTGACTATCTTATGTCCTCCATAGAATATTGTTCCAGCCAGAACAGTTGGGTTTTCGCCTGGTTGCCCTCCGATCTTGATTTTCCCTATTTGATAAACGTATTGCTCTCTGGCGAACTTATACATGGCTCCTACACCTTCACAGAGGTTGACTCCAATCTAAAGGCTTAGGTAGGCTGTTTAAGCTTTGCTTCTCTCAATACATCGAGACTTAGATTCACGACGAATCCCTTAAATAGCACAGTTGAAATGTTTTTGAGGCTATAAAGGGGATAGACATTGAGCTCTAAAGGACAATCAGTGCTATACGTCGACATAACAGTAAAAATCTACTTTATATTATTGCTTACATTAGCATGTCTGACATCTTTAGGCTTAATGTCCATACATGTACCGCCTGAACACCCATTATATCATGCTTATAGTGAAATAGCGTTGGAACACGGAGGAGTAATGGACATAAACTCCAATGAAGCCTTACTTCGCCAAGTCCTTGCAGTCACCATATTCGCATCTATAACCCTTGGTACATTGATGTTTTG
Organism: Thermoprotei archaeon; assembly: GCA_003649565.1. The sequence continues at coordinate 2,681 of QMSF01000073.1, forward strand.
GCGTTTTAGACTTGCCATAGCCCTTATAGGCATATCAATAATATTAGCGAGCGGCGTAGCGCCTCTTGAGATGGCTATTAAGTTCATGGGTATAGACATCATAGTCTTCCTGATGGGAATGTTCGTAGTAATCGAGTACATGCGTAGAACTGGTGCTCTAAGGCTAGTCATGGTCAAGACTCTTAAGGCATTCGGCATGCGACCTTGGATGCTACTTGTAGTGATACTTCTGCTCTCCATGGTAATGTCAGCTCTAGTCGGCGAGGTTGCGTCAATAGTTTTCATTGCAAGCCTAATCCTAGACATATCGAGCATTATGGGGTTTAATCCAATACCCCTCATTATCCTATCAGTATTCGCAACCAATATTGGTAGCACTGCTACAGTACTTGGAAACCCTATAGGCGTCTATGTGGCTGTTAGAGCTGGCTTAACATTTATGGACTTTGTCAGATGGTCTATGCCCATAGCCCTCGTGAACACTCTCGTTGTAATAGTCATAGCCTGGCTATGGCTTAAAAAGAAACTTGAAAAAAGTGTTGAGAATGCAGACCGTGATCACCTCAATGAAGTTATCTCTAAGATGGAAAACGAAATAGACATATCTCTGGCTAAGAGAGGCTGGACCTTCTTCGCCATAATGATAGTCATGATATCTCTTCACGGGGTCTTCGAGGAAATGCTTTCATTAGCCCCTGACACATTATTAATCGCCATACCCCTAATTTTCGCTGGCTTTGTTCTCCTAATAGAGAGAGGGCGTGCAAGAGAATACATCGAACGTGGAGTTGATTGGTGGACCTTAAGCTTCTTCATGTTTCTCTTCGCAGCAGCAGCTTGCCTCGAATTTACTGGTGTAACTTACAAGCTTGCATACGCCATAGAGTCTATAGCTGGCTATGGAATGAGCCTATTTACAACTACTATTGTCTTAACGCTCTTAACATGGGTTACCGCATTGCTCTCAGGCTTTGTTGACAACATGCCGATTATAGCCGCTATGTTACCTGTCTCAAAGGCCCTCTTCCAAATAGGTCTGCCGAAAGCCTATGTGTTATGGTGGGGATTAGTGCAAGGCGGCTGTCTAGGCGGCAATCTAACGATGGTTGGTTCAACAGCAAACATAGTTGCATTAGGAGTTCTAGAAAGAACAAGAGGACTAGCCGTCTCATTCAAGGAGTGGTTTAAAGTGGGTCTACCAACTGTGGTATTAACGCTCCTCATTGCTGAGGTTCTCTTAATCCTTCAATTCCCACTAATACCCTAGTGACAAAAGCTTAATTGGTTTTTTAACCTAAAGAAATTGGGGCTTCATAATTTGGAGGATAGAGAAATGGAGGAAATTCAGGAGAAGATAATTGTTTACATTGATGGTTCAGAATCCTCATGGAGGGCTTTCGATCGAGCTTTAAATCATGCAAGGAGGAGCAAAGGCAAGCTGTACGCAATCTATGTAGTCGACGCGGATTTTCTAAGCGGTATAAGCAGTTCTCAGAGAGCCGACGTTGAGAGAGACTTGACTCGAGCAGGTGCATCAATATTAAATGAAGCTGAGAGAAAGGCGTCCAGTATAGGTATTGGATTGATAAAAGTTCTAAGAAAAGGATCGATACAAGGCGAGATCCTCAAATTGGCATCGGAGATTAAGGCTGATTACATCTACGTAGCCCCTAAACCCAAACCTAGTATAGTTCGTAGATTGCTTTTCGGTTCCCTCTCAGACGCAATAATTAAGAAGGCTCCATGCCCAGTTGTGATAGTCAAATGATTAGGAAGTCTGTTGACTCTAGGCTGTTAATCTCGATAGTCTTATATACCTCTGAGTAGAATGGGTTGAAGGGTTCTTACAAACAATGGTAAGTAACCTTAACGCAGCATTGGTCTTAGAGGATGGATCCGTCTTTTTCGGCAAAGGCTTTGGCGCTCAAAAAACTGTTGTTGGCGAAGTCGTCTTCACGACCGGAATGGTTGGATACCCTGAATCGATAACGGATCCATCCTATCAAGGTCAAATATTATGCTTTACCTATCCCCTAATAGGAAATTACGGCGTTCCTAGCTTTGACATAAGGGATAAGTGGGGTATTCCACTTCATTTTGAATCTGATAAGCCTCATGTATTAGGTATAATAGTTCACGAATTATGTGAAAGGCCAAGTCACTGGTCAAACAATAAGAGCCTTCATCGATGGCTTCTTGAGGAGAATATACCTGGAATAGCAGGTGTGGATACAAGGAAGTTAACTAAGAAATTAAGGATCAAAGGAGTTATGATGGGGGCTCTTGAGGTAAGCGAAGGAGACATTAACGTGGACAAGCTTTTCTCGATACTTGAAAAGGCTCCTAAATATGATCACCTGGATTTAGTAAGTGAGGTTACCATAAAGGAGCCAATAGTATATGAGAATGATGGGCCAACAGTCGTAATCATAGATTGTGGTGTGAAATATGGTATCGTAAGGAGCTTATTACGCAGAGGCCTAAGGGTGATAAGAGTACCACGAGACTGGGATACTGATAAAATCCTAGAGCTTGAACCTAAAGGAGTCTTAGTGAGCAATGGTCCTGGAAATCCCGAGCTAAACGTCAAGACCATTAAGACCATTAGGGATCTGGTGGAGATCGGCATACCGATCCTCGGAATTTGCCTTGGAAATCAGATGATAGCATTAGCTCTTGGGGCTTCAACCTTCAAGTTAAAGTTCGGTCATAGAGGACAAAATAAGCCATGCATAGACCTGGAGTCAGGAGTATGCTATGTGACAAGCCAAAATCATGGCTTCGCCGTCCGTGAAGACACCTTAAAAGACTCTGGCCTTGCACTTTGGTTCCTAAACGCTGATGACATGACCGTCGAAGGAATCAAGCATAGAAAGAAGCCCGTAATAGCCGTGCAGTTCCATCCAGAAGCATCACCAGGGCCCTACGACACTGAGTACGTATTTGAC
>QMSF01000074.1 GCA_003649565.1 Thermoprotei archaeon
CTCATTTCAATTCCAGTACCTTCAACCCTACCGAAGTCCACGCCAGGTAGGCCTGTTTCCCTCTCGATTAAGTCGTTGTAGTATACGAGGACTGTCGTTATGTGCTGCATGGCTCTTGCAGCTCCACATGTAATCATGGTTCCAGCTAGTAGACCAGCAGCTGCATATGCATTCCATAGTGGCACGTCATCTGTTGTGTAGACTACATAGCCCGATGGTAGCTTCTTGAGAGGCTTTATGACACCATCAGACACAGCTCTCTTAACCGTTGATCTCACGACATCTCCCAAGGTTCCGGTCTTGCCATTCTCCTTGACTAAGTCGTAGACCAAGTTGTTTGCGTTTAGTCCTTGATAAGCTAAGCCTAATAGTTGATATCTCTCAAATGGCCCTATGGCATCGCCCATCTCGTACATTGCTGTTTGCTCAAGAATGGCGCTTAGAGCTGCAGCGTTCATGGCGTTTTTCCTTGTTATCATGGCTATGTGGGCTGCAGGTATGTTTCTTAATGCGTAGCCCATGCCCTCGTTTTGTTGTGGAACTGCTAATAACATTGAGACATTTGCTCCCATTGGGTCAACTGATTGTGGATATCTTCCCCAGACTGCTGCGTGAATCATGTCATAATCCCACATTGAAATGTTGAATGTCTCTATGAGGGCGCAGCATAGAGCTGCTGCAACAGTCGTTAAAGCTGTCGTGTATTCAACGCCTGCTTCGAGCCTTAATGATGGAACCATTACTAGGAGGTTTTCGCCATTTCTTAGAATTTTAATCTCAGTGTCGTCATCTGGTTTGACTCTAATAAGCTTCTCAAGCTTGTCAACGATTGCCTGGGCATTAGCGACAACATCGAGTTTTAGCTCTCGACCCTTGATAACACAGCCTCGACCGCCAACAGCGCCAGTAGCTAGAGCTCTTTCAATGCCCCTTAAGTTGACTGCTACAGCCCTCCTAATTATTGAGATTATCTTCTTGATTGCAGGATTGACAAGAGGACTTAGGGCATCGAGAGGCACTTTGGAGTCAATGAGGTTGCCGCGATCATCATATAAATCTACTTTATCTGGGAACTTCGGCATAAGGATCGGAAATACCTTAACAAGAGCGTTTTTAAGCCTTTTGCATGTTACTGAAATGGTGCTACCTTAATAAAATGAGGAGAAGATTGTTATTTGGGCAGAAATCTGTTGAGTATTTCGGCGAATGGAGGTAGTGTTCTGGTTTGAAGGTATACTGTTCCTGGGCCTTCTATTCTCACGACGAGGCCTTCTCCACCTAGAAGGAAGCTTTTCCATCCACCAAATTTTGTAACGGAGAATCTTATTGTATCATCCATGGCGACTATGTTATTATTGTCCACTGTTATAGTCTCGCCAGGTTTCAGCTCTTTTCGTTCTATTGATCCATAACCATTAACCCATACGCCTCCTACACCCTTAATTCTCATCCATATTAAGCCGCTCTTATAATCGGCTAGTAAACCTCTAAGTCCCGCCCATTTTAATTCGTAGTCTACATTTCCATGGTGGGCTAGATACGAGTAGTCTTGTACTATGAGGCCATTCCCTTTAAGCTCTACATACTCTATGTCTCCCGGTACGCTTGGAGCTAGCCACACAACGCCACCTCTTTGACCAGCTCTAAACGTATTTACAAAGACGCTTTCGCCCACCGTAACCTTCCTTAATAGCCCTCTTAGTAGACCGCCAGCTGTTCTGGTTTCAATTGTTATATCGCCCTCCATTGCTATCATTGCCCCAGCTTCAGCCGTGACCGCCTCGCCTGGACTTAAATAGACTTTTAAGGTTGAGTAAGCAGGTTTTCCTATGATCTCAAAGTTCACAGGTTTCACCAAGATTCTTCTTTTACTCTGTAAGCTTAAAAGAGATGGCATGAGTAGTTACGTGGAGATGAGGGTGTGATCTCATGATATTGATGTTTGATAATTCAGCGCAATGCGTATTCGTATGTTCTGCGCTGAGCGATCCTGCTAAGCGAAGGATTCTTGAGGCTTTGTCGCGAGGACCCTTAACTCTTGAAACCTTGGCATCAATGACTGGTGTCAGCGACGTCCTGATTAAGGATATAATAGGTGAAATGGAGAGCATGGGGTTAGCAAAGATAGAGGAAATAGAAGAAAAGGGTATTAGAAGAGTTTTCGCTAGAGCGTTAATACCATTGTATTATGACGGTGATGTTGAAGGCTTAGAAGAACTCATAGAAGAGGCTTCTAATGAGATTTTGGACGCCTTCTTAAAGGTTGTAAATAAAAGACAAGAAGACATAGAAAAAGCTTTCAGCATGAATGAGGGAAGGTATATTCTTTCATCACTAATCAATTACTGTTTCGCAGCTGCCTTTAGGAAGGCGTGCAAGGAGCTCAATGAAGGGAGAGAGGAGGAAGAACATGAAGCTATGAAGGCATGGATTAAAGAGGAAGCCAAATCGCTACGAAGAAGGAAGCGTTAAAAGTCTTCTACCATGCTTTTAGCCTCTGATTCAATTTCGTCAGTTAAAGGGTCTTCTGACGCGATTAGAAGAAGCTTCTCTTTATCCCTTAAAACCTTGATTGATCTGAAGCCTTCAGGTGTTATTCTCCGCATGAGCTCCATGATTGATCTTTCCATCATCTCTGCGTAGTCGCATATCGGTATATGCTCGAGAGCTTCTCTATCAATATCACCTTTAATTAAAATCTCATATCTGCTTACATGACTTACTAAGTCGCCGTAGGAGTCTTGAAGTGCTTTGAGAATATCGGGTGAAAACTTTTCGTCAAGTATTCTTATGCTAACCCCATCATGTGATTTAGTTATTTCTGCTACTTCACTTAGCTTTACGATTCTTGAAATAGGCTTCATCTTAATGCTCATGGCGAACATCGACCTGTGAGGATCAAGGGCCATCTTTAATGATTCTATAGCCCCTGAAACTCCTAAGTCCATCATTACGTCTTTTACCAGGGTCTCGAATAGTCTTCGTTCATCGCCTTTAATTTTAATTTGAACTTTCATCGCCTAATACCTCTTCAATAATGCTCTTCAATTCCTTGACCCTAATTGGCTTAGCTTCAGATCTTGCTTTTTCTTTTTCTTCAGCTTTAATGTCTAAGCTTTTTAAAGCATCGGATATGAGTGGAAGAAGCCTGTACTCTACATCTAATTGGTAAAAGCCAGGTCTTGGACCTCCGCCTCTATATGCTCGGCAGACTCTCTTGTCGTTAATTGGGTATCCTCTAAGCTTTATGAAGACGTCATATGGATACTTTTTCCTGATGTAATCTAAGGCTTTTGAAACCTCGTTTTCCTCCCCTTCAATCATCGCTCCAAAACATGTACATTTAACCGTGACATTTGCATCTAAGTTTAGAATTTCGTTGAAGAGTTGCTCAGGGCTTAACTCAGAGCTTGGGTTTATCATGGCTATGTAAGTCTTCTTCATCACTTAAGCCTCCATGATGTATATTGTTGAGCCTTCACGTACTCCTTTTAAGGCTTCAATGCCATTAACGACTTCTCCAATTAAATTCGTTCCTGCAAAATCTTCTCCTGTTGGTCCGTATTCACTGCTATCTGTCAACCTTATTCCGATGAGACCTACAAACTTCTTTGACATATTGGTTACCCCTATTGTTAATCGTTTAACTTTGTCCTTGGGGGTATTTTCAGGCAATAGCGTCCCTGCTAAGTCCTTGTTGCCCTCAAAGAGTACAAAGCCTATCATTGGGTCAGCGAAGTACACTTTTAGCTTCCCGACTTTGTGTGTGAGGAGCCCTGTTAGGGCCTTGAAATACCATACCGTTTTAGGAGCTTGCTCGTAATATAGCTTAACTTTGAGGATTTTTGATTGAGGTAATCCATGAGTCTTAACTCTTCCTTCCTTTATTATGTGGAAGGTCAGTTTAGGCTCTTGGTCAACTACTATGTCCTCGTCTCTTGTTGACCCTATTCTTTCATGTGTTATACCGTAAATGCTTAGTATTTCAGAGGCTTCTGCTTGAGTTAGACCTAAGAGGCTTAGTCTTCTTGGTTCTGTTTCAACACTTATTTTGTCTCCTGGCTCAGCTAGGTCTAATAGTTCCATTCCCGCTTCGACGTAACCTACTACACTATGATGAGGGGATGAGGGGCATGCTTCCTTGTAAATATAAATAGCACCTTTGTTACCGCCATCAACTCTCACGGTAACTGATCCTCGTAGTCTACGAGCTTGGCTCTCAAGGGGTATTGACAATCTCCTTAAGGTATCGCTTCTAACGAATGTAGAATAGGAATCTGATATTATGAGGCCGTTTACATCGATAGCAGACATGAAGTGCTCAGCACCTATAGGGGATTTGTCGAGCAGTTTCACTTTAATTTTAGTTAAAATCTCCATTGGCTCTGTTATTCTGTCCTTAACGCTTAGCTTTGTCGCCATCTTGGATAGCTGCTTGGAAGTTATGACTGGTTTTATGGATAAAATCTCGTCGCCAACTTTTAATTTTGATATTACACCTCTTCCTCTGGATATTCTGCCTAGCTTTTCTAGACCTTGAGGAAGGGCATAAGTCATTGAGTGTCTCGATCTAACAATTATTATGTGTGTATTGTCTACTTCAAGTCCTTCAGCGCTAACAACAACGTCCCAAGGCTCCCATTCTCTAGCTTCAAGTCTGGGTTTTAGTGATATAGTGAAAGTTCCTAGGCCTATGTCTCTTGAGCTTATCCATCTGACTTGAAGACTCTTAATATTGCTGAGGATTTCCCTCCATAACTTTAAGTTATCCTTCTCAATCTCTAAGATGAAAGTTCCTTTAGATGTCTCAACCGCGTAACTTGTGGTTTCAAGCATTAACTGTTCTTTAGCAATCTTCAGTCCAACGAGTAGTTGACCATCATATTTTACTCTTAGCTTTTCAAGTACTTCTTGGATGCTAGCTCCCTTCCTTACTTTAATTGTATTTCCGTCAACTGTTACGTCTACTATTTCCTCCATACTTGAAGACCCGAGAGGGTTTTTATATGGAAAGCCAGTTTGAATCATGTATTTAAGTTTAGATCTCAAGCTCAAGCATTTGTTAATGGGTGTTTTATGTTGGTGGCTGAGCATTCTTTAAGCGTAGATGTAAAGATGGGAAGAAAAACTCATATTGTTGACTGTAGGAGGACTATGGCTCTTAAGACTGGAGGAGGATTGGCACAAAGTGGTACTTTAGCTCAAGCCATGAAACCTGATGTTATAGTAGTTGCTATGTCCCCTAGCAGAAGGCATGTTACTAAGCCTGTTTGCGAAATAACCTACGCTCTTAGGGCAGCTGGCATTGAAGTAAGCGTTATAGTGCTTAATAGAGGAGGAGGAAGTGCGCCTGATTCACCCTCGGCAGGTGCACCTGGAGCCAATGTATGTTTTATTGAAGAGGAGGAGGCCTTAAGCATAAATAAGCATAAGGTTGCTGTTTTGCATTTGGGCAGCATAAAGGAGCACGTGATATACAAAGCCAGGTTTTTCTTGAAGTTCATAGCTTTGCCAACAGTAATAGTATGTCAAACACCTGTCGACTTCGAGGATTTTGCCAAAATCGGGGTTAGAACTCGAGTGGTTCGCCCAC
>QMSF01000075.1 GCA_003649565.1 Thermoprotei archaeon
AGCCTATATAGAATATATAGTGAAGGGGCAGCACAAAAATAAAGCGAGACGCTAAAGATAAGGAATGTGCTTTTATTTATTAGTCCTCAAATTATTTTTATTCTAGGGCGAGCCAATGGGATATAACGCCACCAGCTAAGTAAAGGGTATTTTGTTCCAGCTCTTAAGCAAAATATTATGTCAGGATGATTTCCCAGCCTGTTTTGCACGTATTACTGGTTGTGTCCAATTGCTGTATTTAAGCCAAGCTAGTGCTGTAATGCCAGCAAAGATGTTGCTTATTGACATTCCAATCCAAATTCCCATTGGGCCATAGCCCACTAGCAGAGCCAGGAAGTATCCGATGCCGACCCAGCATCCCCATAATCTTGCAATTCCAATAATTGTCGGCGGTAATGTGTGTCCTGAGCCTCTCCCTATAAACATGGCGTTAATGAATATGCCAAAGAACGGTAAAGTCAATACGAAGACTTCTAAGAACTTTTTAGCTTCAATCCAAATAGCGGGATCTTGCGTGAAAATCCATATGAATTGATCTCTAAAGAAGTAAACAATAGTAGCACCTATTAGGGTCGCTAAGAATATGAGCATTGAGGTCTTAAAGGCTATTTCTTTAGCTCGATCCTTGAGGTTTGCCCCTATGCTTTGCCCAGCCATGATTGCTGAGGCTCTTGAAAGGCCTTGCAACATTGCATCTGATAAGTCCATCACTACAAAGCCTATGAGTAGGCCGTAGCCACTATGACTCCAAAGATATTTACTAAGCGTAATTGTAGCATCTTAGCTATGCTGTTTAGCATTATGAGGACGGGTAAACCAATTTTGAGATTAGCTATTATCCAGTCGATTCCTATATCCCTCGTTATTCGCACTTTTAAGTCAGGATAAAGCTTTTCAACTATTAAGAAGAGAGCAAAACAGCCTATGCCTCTACTTATAACTGTTGCTAAAGCGGCTCCAATAGCGCCAAGTCTAGGGAAAAAGCCTAGACCCAAAATCATGAGGGGATCAAGGACTATGTTAATGAGGGCTGTCGCCCCATTTACTATGGCTGGTCTTTTGGTATCTCCAATGCTTTGAAGTATCGTTGAATAAGCTAATACCACATAGGAGATCATCATGTCGATGGCTATTACTCCGGCATAGGCAAATACTTCATCATAAATCTCCTCTGGGACCTTCATTATGTAAGTGAAGATTATAGGTCTAAGCGCTATGTAGGCAATTCCGAGAAGAAAGCCTAAGATTATTGACGCAGTAAAATATCTTGAAGCTACTTTGCTTGCAGAACTGAACTCTTTAGCTCCAACATACTGTGATATAAGTGCTAGGTTTGCAGCGGATAGGGCTATTGAAAGTGCGTTAAAGAACATGAAGGGAGGCCATGCTTGCCTTGGAATAGCCATGGCTATGTCGCTATACTTGCTAAGCCAGAAGGCGTCGGCCACATTACATGACACTTCAACTATTTGAACTATCATTAGCGGCAGGCCTAGCCATAGCGCCGTCTTAATGATTGAGCCGCCAAGTATCTTGTCCCTATACTCCTTCATCGAGGAGCCCATTCATTTTGCACCATGCTCTCAAGATATATTTCTGAGGAATACATTCCTCTAGACTATAGCCTTAAAAGTTTCTTTCTTCTCAATTGTTTTGGTGAGGTGTTTTAGTGTGTGTTTTAAAGTGAAGATGAGGAGACCCCCATTTCTAAGAGTGTTGACATTAGCAATACTTATTAATGAGGAAAGGCTTCATGGCTATTCGATCTACAAAAGAATACTCTACCACACGCACATGAAATGGAAGCCTTCAATAGGAACCATTTATCGAACTTTAAATGAAATGGTTCAAGAAGGGCTTGTAACGAAGAGATCCGAGAAAAGGAGGTATAGCTATGCCATAACGCGCAAGGGCGTTGAATATTTCATTGAGAATTCAAGAGCTCTCATGACAAAGATGGCCGGAGTCCTTGCTACTATGATAGAGGCATACCTCAAGATGATTGCTGATAGACCAGACATACTAACGAAAAGTATAGGCGAAAGGCTAAGAAACTTAAGAGATGTTCTTCAAAAATGTGAGTTTCTAAATAGCATAAAGCCTTAAGTTGCTCTCCTTTTTGAGACTTAGAAGTTAACGGCTAATGGAAGAATATCTTTCTAACGAATTCTCCTCTTAGTAGTGTTTAGATAACTTGAACACATTGTTTAAAACTACTTTTAGAGACCTCTCTTCGGGATCCTTGGTGAGGATATCCCGAATATTGAGGAAAGCTGAGAAAGGAGACGTTCTCTCTGTAGATGAAATAAAGTCATTGCTCAATATAAAAGAGGGGTCTGAAGAGGCCTATGAACTCTTTGAGGTCTCGAGATTCCTAGCTAATGAGTCGATACATCAGCGTGGGAGAATATGGTGTGCCATAGGATTAGATTATAGGCCTTGTGAGGTAAAGTGCAATTTCTGTTCGCTTAGTAAATGGTGGGGTCTCGTAAAAGGAGTATATGAGATATCTAAATCTGATGCGCTTAAACTTGCAAAGAGTTTCATCGAGAGAGGGGCTCACTACATAGTTCTTAGAACTACGGAGTTTTATAGTCCTGCTAAGCTTGTTGAGTTGGGTCTTGATATTAGCAGTATAAAGCCGAGAGACGTGAAGCTCGTGGCTAATACAGGTGAAGTGGATATAAGCTGGCTTAGGAGGATGAAGGAGGCTGGCTTTGAAGGCTTATATCATACAGTTAGGCTTCGTGAAGGAGTTGATACTGGCATAAAGCCTGAGGTTAGGCTGAAGACCATTAAGGCGATTAGAGAGGCTGGCCTCAAGCTTTACTATTTGGTAGAGCCGATAGGTCCTGAGCACACCCATCTTGAAATAGCTCAAGCCATAGACCTCATGAGGAGGCTAAGGCCATCAATTATAGGAGCTATGGCTAGAATCCCAGTGCCCAATACACCCCTTGCTCATTATGGTCAGATAAGCGAGTTTGATTTAGCTAAGGTTGTTGCTGCAACCATCATAGCAACTCTGCCGATGCACGAGGAAGTAGAGGCTATATGCGTTCATCCACCATCACAATTAGCATGTAGAGCTGGGGCCAATACCCTCGTTGTAGATTATGGAGCCATACCAAGAGATAAGGGCTTTATACATGGAGCATGGCGAGGATTTGATGTTGAAAATGCCAAAGAAATGCTGAGGAGAGCAGGCTATGAAATCTAGATTAAAGAAGACTTATGTCAAAGAGCTCATTGCAACTATAATGTTTACCCTTGCGGCGTTACTATTAATGATACCAATAGCGGCTATATGGCCTCAATCTGCTAATTTTGAGGTTCTAGGTTTGCCATTTCATTATATCTATTATGTGATAGCCATGCTTTTAATCGCTCCTCTGCTATGCTTTGCTTATACGAAGATCATGAGGGGGGTTGAGGTAGAGATCGAGAGGGAGGAAAGATGAATTTAACCGCTATGTCGCTCCTTTACGTCATCATAATATCCATAGCGTTCATTATAATAAGCATGGTATCTAGGCGTAAATTGAAGGAAAGCTATGCAAGCTATTTCCTAGCTGATCGAAGTATAAGCGGTCTTGTTAATGGCTTAGCTGGTATGTCATGTTACCTCTCTGAATTTCTATTTCTAGGTATGACAGGCGCTGTTTACGTCATAAAGTTCCCGTTCATGGGAATTCTGTACGAATTCGCTATTTCAATTGCCGTCTTTCTATTTCTATTGGCACCATACATTAGGCGATCAGGCTATTACACCTTGATAGACCTGTTTTATGATTGCTATGGAAGAGAAGCGGCGGTACTCTCATGCATAGTCACCTTATGGTTTTGCATGGTTTTCTTCATAGGTCAAATGAAGGCTTTAGGGGTCACATTGGAGTTTATGCTTGGAGTGCCTTATGGTCTTGCTGTAATAATTGGAGGGATTGTGCTCATAGCTTATACAGTTATAGGAGGAATGTATGGAGTTACCTACAATCAGTTTATTCAAGGAGCCATAATGCTTGCTGGCATTTTAATACCGTTATTATACATAATGAGGAGCTTCGGCTTAACGCAATGGTGGAATCCAATTACGGGATATGCTGAGCTTACGCCGTTTATGAGGGAAATGGGCTTTTTTGAAATCCAAGAGACAGCTAAGTACTATGTCAGCACGGCGCTTGTTGGTCTTGGTGCACTTGCTGGGCCGCATGTTTTCTCTATAGCTGCTAGAGGTCGCTCAAGTGGTGAAGTTCGAAGCGCAGTTTCATGGATGACATTCTTCATAGGGCTTGTCTATTCATGCGCCATGGGATGCGCGTTTGTCGGGTCTTATTGGGCTTCAACAGTTGGCATTGAAAGATCGAAAGCTGACTATGTGCTATTCATGATGACTAAGCAGCTATGCCCCGATGAAATAACAGGGCTCTTACTAGCTGGTGGCTTATGTGCTGCAATCTCCACCCTAAGCGCCTTAGTGCTATTTGCGAGCACGGTGATAGTCCATGATCTTTACTCAAAGATGTTGAAGAGACGTAAGAGTGTTAGCGCTAATCTCATGCGTTTGGCTACAGCTATGCTAGGCATAATATGCGTGGTTTTAGCTCTTAGACCACCCATGCTTCTCGTAACACCAATATTATGGGGTTGGGAGCTCTTAGCATCGGCATTCGTGCCATCATTAGTGGCAACTTATTGGTGGAAGAAAACGAGTAAGCCAGGTGTCTTAGCGAGCATAGCTGTTGGAGCTATATTAACGGCTTTAACTCAGAAGTGGTCGGGACCTATAATCAAAGTGCCATTTTATGGTGCCCTCATAGCCCTGCCATCATCTACAATAACTCTAATCGCAATATCGCTATTGACAAGAAGAGTAAATGAGAGATTGAAAATTGATCAATGGCATGGATGGAAGAGGTATGAAGAGTGGAGGTATAATGAAAAGGTTCTACCACTAATGTTCTTGGCATTTTCAGCTATGCTTCTCATATATGCTCTTATTATCTAAAAAAGCTAAGGCTGATGCTACTTGCAGGGCATTCCATAGCATAAATACGATGCCTTAACACCGATTTACCGCTTTTCTGAGGATTAAAGAAGTTTTATGTTCTCATGGGAGACGATGTAACAAGTTTTAACTATATTGCATTACTCTTAATCTATTGAGTACCTCGATGTATTGGTGATGAGAGGTGGAAAAGCGCTTTAATAGAAAAACTATTTCTTCTGTGATTATAGCCTCAATTGTGATTGCCATTTTTATTGCAGTATTTTACTACGATGTTCTTTTTGGCTTGAGGGATAGAGAGAATTCCATGAAGTTATTTCATGTTCTTACTGGTTTTGACGGCATGACGCTTAGTTCTTCTATGGTAATTAGTTCTACTTTAGTTCTACTACTGCTATTAAACAAGCTATTGCAAGTGGTGATGTCATATGCGATGAAGGATCAATATCGACTATTAAGCAAGGCATCGTCTCTTATATCTACCTGTGTACGCTGGACGAAGTAGAGATAAACCCAGAAGTTGAGGCTCGTGGAGAGTATGGCTATAAACCGATGAAACATGTTCTACCCATAGGGATC
>QMSF01000076.1 GCA_003649565.1 Thermoprotei archaeon
CCAGCTATACCAAAGAAAATTGCTCCACTCCAATCCGAAAAGGTTATGCTCATAAGCCCCGTCCCAATACCGAAAAGCGGGAGAAAGGTAAGTACTATTTTCTTAATCCCTTTAACGTCTATTAAGAAGCCGACAAAGACCGATGTTAACGTGTATAAGGTTAAGAAGCTCGTATATATCAATCCGGCTTGAGCATTAGTTAAGTTAAGCTCACTCATCATCTCTGGTAGTAACATGCTAAACGTATATCTAACGCCATAAGCCATGAAGGCTATGGAGAAGCACGCTGTTAGGATTATGAACCTACGCCGCATTAAAATGCAACGCCTCCAATATTATGCATCATACATTCAATACTTAAAGTTATGGCTTATCTCTAAGTTTGGAGTGTAGATAAAATGAGTGGGCATATTTAATGTATATGAGAAAAGAGCTCCATTTGTGTGAAGGCGCTTTTCAACCCTCAGCTAATGCTTCCATTTCCGCGCTTAGCTTCCTCATTATTTTAATTTCGTCTTCAGAGGGCTTCCAATAACCTCTTTCATAGGCTTCATATATTCTCTTCACGATTTCCAATACAGCGTAAGGATTTGCTTGAGCCATTCTCTCCCTTATCTCAGTGTTTATCAGGTATTTCTCGTAGAGCTTTCTCCAAATCCACTCTTCAACGGCATTGGTCGTAGCTGCTAACCCCAAGACGTATTCTACTCTCTTTGCAATTTCTCTTGCTCCATCATAGCCATGCTTTAACATTGAGTCTATCCACTTAGGATTTAAGAGTCTGGCTCGCACAGCATTGTCTACGGCTTCCTCTATGCTCTTTACCTTTGGCTTTTCGAGAGTGGTATCGATCCAAAGTGCTTCCACGCGTTTGTCTTTGACTTGCTCTACAGTCTTCTTCAATCCTCCTAGGAACTCGTAGTAGTGGTCGAGGTCTGTTATCTCATACTCATTGGCATAGCGAACTTGCGTTACTAAATCTACAGTTTTTATGAGCGCCTTGAATGTTTGGCCAGCTTCTATGGAATGGCTTTTCTCGGTGTAAGCATACATCATGTCCTCCATGTAGGTCTTGGCTAGATCCTCCTCCGAGCGCCAATTAGACGATTCTATCATCTCCGTTAGTCTAGTGTTATAAGCTCCATTCTTAGGTCCAAAGACTCTAGCTGTAGCTAAGTCCCAATTAACGCCCTTCTCCCTTGCTTCACGCACATGTTTCTTAACGTAATTCATGTCTTCAGGCTCATCTAAGTTTGCTACAAGCTTGAATGCCCTATCCAGCAATGTTATTAGGTTGGGGAAAGTGTCGCGGAAAATGCCGCATATGGTCACTAGGACGTCTATTCGTGGACGGCGTAGCTCTTCTAGGGGTATGACTTCTAAGTCCCAGCTCCATGGACCATGCTTTCTCACTAATCTTACTCCAAGGTATTGAAGAATTTGTCCTATTGTTTCACCTCGCGTTCCCATGGTCTCAAAGCCCCATAAGACTACGGCTACTGTTTGAGGATAGCTCTTGTACTTCTCGTAGTGCTTTGTTAAAGTCTCCTCAGCTATCTTGATCCCCCTCATGTAGGCTGCTTTACTAGGAATTAGCCTAGGATCAAAGGCATAACCATGACTGCCTGTGGGCAATGCGTCAGGCGTTCTCAAGGGATCACCAGCCACGCGTGGCTCAAGGTATTCTCCATTTAATGCACGAATGACTGCTTTTACTTCATTGCAATTCTCAATTCTAGAAGCCAATTCCCTCACATACTTGACTATGGCCTCTACATCCTCTTTGACTCGATTAGGGAACTGCTTCAAAATGGCTTTGCTGTTACCTTCAACTATTGCTTTAATAAGCTCCTTAGCCTCAAGCTCAAGTTCTTCCAGTACTTTTGATGCTAGCTTTCCAGCGATTATAGAGGAAGGTCTGTCGAGGAGATCATCGTAGTTTAAACCTCTAGCTTCAGCAAGTAATCTATGTAGAGACTTCACATTGCCATCGCGCCGCAGAAGTAGGGTTATGTACTCTATGAGTTCTTCTCTACTCCATTTCCTACCGAGAACGTGAAGACCTGACGGTATTACTGAGCGCTTCATTTCATAGATCTTCACATGAGCTTCTTCAACGCTTTGAATATTCATGTTTAATTGTCCTGCCTTTTCGATCACTAATTTCTCAACGATTTTAGCTCTTTCAGGGTCTTGAACTTTGGCTTCAGAATATTCGTGAATAAGCTCTTCTAACTCAATGTAGTCTTCGTAGAGTCCAGATGTGGTATATGGCGGCGTTAAGTGCGTTATGGTGTACGCATAACTTCGTCTCTTAGCAATGGTCATTTCTGAAGGGTTCGTGACGTGATATAGGTAGATGTGAGGGACATCACCTATCAGTATGTCGGGGTAACACATATTGGATAAGCCGACTTCCTTGCCGGGCATGAACTCCAAGGTTCCATGAGTTCCAAGGTGTATGATCGCATCGGCCTTAAAGACTTCATTAATCCAGTAGTAAAAGGCTAAGTATTGGTGATGGGGAGGAAGATCTTTGCTATGATATATCTTGTCGAGCTCCTCGTGAACACCACGGCTAGGCTGAACGCCTATAAACACATTGCCCAATGTTAGGCCTGGTATGAGGAGGCCCACATTATTAACATTGATATTGCCTGGAGGAGAACCCCAAGCTTTGACTATTTCACTTCTCACCTTCTCTGGAAGGCTCTTAAGGAAATTAACATACTCCTCGTAGGGAACCTTTATTTCGCATGACTGCCCTCGATAAAATGGCGAATTTAGAAGGCCCTTCTCAATCAGGTGTTTACGCAGCTCTTCAGCAGAAAGCGTTTTAACATGGTAGCCTTCTCTTGCTAGCGCTTCTAGCAATACCTCAAGGCTCTTGAAGACGTCCAAATAAGAGGCTGATCCTATGTTGTGTTCTCCTGGAGGATAATTGTAAATTATTATTGCGATTTTCCTCTCATTGACAGGCTTCTTTTTTAATTCAAGCCATTTTAAGAGCCTCGCAACACGTTTTTTAATTCGATTCTCAATGACTATGACGTCCTTGCGCTCATTACTTGTAAGTCCAGCTAGAGGTATAGGTTCAAGCGCGCCATCAGCTTCTGGTAAGGCCACAGACGTTATGACTTCTATGGGTGAAAGACCTTGAGGATTAGCCTCCCATTTATCTACTTCTCTCATGAACATTATGAGGCCATTTATTAGAAGGCAGTTGAGCTCTCTAAGAAGTCTTAATGTGGGTTTAGGGTCTCCACCATAAGGTCCTCCACGTAATCTAAACCAGTGCAAGTTCACTAGAGCATCAACCTTCAATCCGCTTAGGGCGTTTCTAATGAGATCAGGGTTTTTGTCAAGATCCTTGGATGACCCCCCTATAATAGGTATTACGGCTACTCCTTCACGCTCCAAAAGGTTGAAGAGCGCATCGGCTACTGGCTTACATTGCTCAAAGTGCATTCCTGAATATAAGAATAAGGCTATGGAGTGCCTTTTCCCGCTAATTCCCTTGAGCAGATTAGATGCGTCGATGAATCCTAAGCGCGGATGATATATGGATCCTGGCTTGACTCTCTCGATAGGTTCTTGATAGGATACCTTAAATTTGAAGTACTCTTTGAGCAAAAGGAGCAGCATATTCTTGAGATTCTCCTTATCACCATAACTCCAGTAAGTCGTCATTAAAACCCAATTCCTAGCATCTTTAAGTGAGCCTATCGGAATGATCTTACCCATTTTCTTAAGGAACTCTTGAATTCTCCACACACGGCTCATATCTAAATGCTGAACATCGAAGTCAACCTCCATGCTGGGTATCTTAGAGCCCTTAAGCTTGCCTAATCTGAGCATTCTAATTATGCTTGAGGACCCCCCGACAAGCGGAACGACAATTCTATCATTCTCTCGAAGAGCTTCATTAAGGAGCTTTACGAATCCGCTTGTAGGGGTACGTATGTCGAGAAGTACTACGTTTGCTATTTTTAGAGATTCAAGGAGCCTCTCGATGAGCTTGGCGTTTTCATCTAATTCATGTGTGTAGTAGAGTCCTACAAGTTTAATGATGTCACCATGTTTACTTGATATCTCCTCTATAGCACTTAGCAACGGCGAAAGAGATGTCTTGGTGCTTATAACGCATAGCCTCATTTCCAACGTTAAGCACCCTAAAGAGCACAATGCTACCACAAATGAATATAAGTGTTACTATGTGGAATAGCACTGGTTCATTTAATAAAAACTACATGATTGCTACCTGGAAGACTAGGAGAATGAAAGCTTAAAGAAAGGTTTTCATAAATTAAAGACGCAGGTTCTCCCTATTCTTTAGTTTAATGGGATCCCTAGGTGCTTAGGTATAGAGCTCTTCCAGCAATTCCTTTGGACTTCCTATGTGCGTTATTTTGCCTTCTTCTAGAATTACGATTCTATCGGCTATAGTTAGTAGTGGAATTGGATCGTGACTTGATATCACGATCGTGGTTTTGCTTTTCAGTTTTTCTAGGAGCTCTACTATGTTTTTGCGTTTAGTCAGGTGTAGGTGAGCTAGGGGTTCATCGAGGAACAGATAGTCTGGATTTAAGACTAGTGCTCTAGCTATTGCTATGAGCTGTTTTTCGCCTGCTGATAACCTATTGACATCTCTTCTATTAGCCAGATGTGCTATGCCGAGTTCGCTCATGACCTCTAAAGCGCTTTCTCTTGCTTCGGTCTCTTTGATGCCTCTAATGGTTAGGCCATAAGCCACGTTTTCTAGTGCGCTGCCCCTCAAGAGTGTTGGCTTTTCGTGGACGTAGACTATGCGTCTTCTGATTTTAAGCCTTTCACCTTCGCTTAGAGACCAGTAGTCAATTCCATTAACCGTGACTTGGCCTTTAGTGGCTTTGTATATTAGTGATGCAACTTTGAGCAGTGTTGTCTTGCCGCTGCCATTAGGCCCCATGATTATCGTTATGCCTTTTTCAAATGAAAGGTTTACGTCGCGGAGCACATACTCATCTTCGAAGTAACTAAACCATACGTTTCTCAGCTCTATCATTGAAACCTCCTCCTTATGATCCTAGCAGTCAAGACAACGACTAGTATCGTGGCGAAGAGGACTAAGCCCAATATCATTGCTTTGTCGAATTCTCCTTTCTCAACTTCAAGCGCTATTGCTGTGGTCAAGACCCTCGTGAAGCCCTTAATGTTACCGCCAACTAGAAGTGCAACTCCAAGTTCGCCTATGGCTCTTGCAAAGGCGATTAATGAGGCTATTACTACATCCCCTAAAACCTCTCTAATGACGAGCTTGTATGCTTGAATTTTGCTTGCACCTAATGATATGGCTAGCTCCCAGTAATCGCTGAGAGCTTTAACGAAGGTCTCGTAGGTTAATGATATTAAGAGGGGGGTTATTAATATCGCTTGGCCGATGATTATGATTTGAGGTGTATAGAGGAGATTTAGGGCTCCTAGAGGGCCTGCATGGCTAAATAGCAGGTAGAGGAGGAGGCCTGCGAGGACTGTTGGAAATCCTATGAGTGTATTGAAGACGCCCATTATTGGATCTCGCCATTTTGATCTTAATGACG
>QMSF01000077.1 GCA_003649565.1 Thermoprotei archaeon
ATGAGGGACAAGCTAAATCAAGTATTCAAGCTGATAACCAGCATAACATCCATGAGCGATTCAGGCACAATAGGGCTCTTAGAGAGATGGCTTCTAAGCAAGCTTCAAAGGAGAATTAAGGCTGTAACCGATGCACTCGAAAATCTGAGAAATAGAACTGCACTTGAAATAGCCCTCTTCGAGATATGGAACGACCTACGATGGTACTTTAGGAGAACGCAAAAACCATGCAAACAAGTATTAATGGAAGTAGCCAAGACATGGGTCAGATTATTAGCGCCATATGCACCCTTCATGTGCGAAGAACTATGGAGCATATTAGGCGGAGAGGGCTATGTCTCTAAGGCTCAATGGCCAGTTTATGACGAGAAAAAACTGGACTATAAGGCAGAGGCCTCAGAATCCCTCATAGAGCAAGTGATGGAGGATTTAAGAGAAGTCATGAAGGCAGCAAAGATAACGCCGTCAACAGCCCACATCTACGTAGCTTCAAAGTGGAAATGGGACGTATACCTAAAAGCGCTTGAAGCACCCTCACCTAGAGAAGCAATTAAGAATGCCATGGAGTACGCAAAGCACCTTCAAATAAAGGACTTCAAGCTAGTTCAAAGGGTAGCATCATCAGCATCGTCAATAGGCGGTGAACTAAAAGAAGTCAGGTTCAAGGCTGGCGTGATAGATGAATATGAAGTCTTGCAGAGCGCTAGAGAATTCCTAGAAAGAGAATTCAAGTTTAAAGTCAAAATATGGAGAGAAGAAGACTCTGAAGTCTACGATCCCAAGAATAGGCGTTTCAACGCCATACCCTACAAGCCAGCAATATACTTGGAATAGCTATTTCTTCGATGCTTTTCTCTTAGCTATTTTCCTCAATACATCAACTCCGCTTCCAATATCCTTGACTTCTAGGTAACCTTCTTGAACAGCTCCTTCAAATAGCTTAGCTCCCTCATTAGTCCTTATTATCACGGTAGACCATCCATGCTGAGAGCCTATAGCCCCTACAGAGACATCGGCATATAGAGATGTTAAATCCCTACATACATGGCAATACTCATTAGCATAGTCCTTCAAGTCCTTTATTGGAACACTTAGCGCTTCACTGCCTTCTATGTAAACCCTAAATTTACCCTCCTTTATGTCGAACTTAGACACCTTGGATATGTCTATATCGTGAGATAAAAGATACTCAACAAGCTTAGCATGTGGAAATGACTCCATGCAGAAGAGCCCTATTATAAAGGCTATTTTGTCTCCGATTTTCGTTGCAGCTTTTGGTTGAACCTTTACATTTCTAGCAGCAGCTACTTGACAGGGTACCCCCACTACACATACTCTATTAAGCTCATAGCAGTATATAGCGTCTTTTAATGCAACTAGATTAGGGCTATTAGAATACTTAGTGCCTGCGGCCTCAAGAGCTTCACTTGCCGTTAATGCAACAGTTGGCACGGGTTTCCAAGCCTCTATAGGGCTTTTAGATGCAACTATAACCCCATCGATTAACCCTTTCTCAAATGCATAAATAAGTAGTGTTGTGACCACGCCTCCATCTTGAGCTCTAGCCCTCACGTCATCACGAGTGGTTCTTGCACTAACGATCTTTATATAGCGTCCCAGAACCTCGTCCTTATTCTCGGAGCTCAAAGAAGCTTCAAGAAGCTCTCCTGAGAAAGCAGGACTTCTAGGGCAACCATAATAGCATGCCTCACACTGCCTACATGGACCAACTCTCTTAGGCCCCTCATCGGTCATAACTAGAGCATGCACCTGACATGAAGAAACGCACATACCACATTTAGAGCATATGCCCTTGCTTATCACATCAGCCATTAAATCCCTAAATCTCTTAGGCTCAGCAAGACCCCCTACTTGTGTCTCAATGCGCTCCACATTAATCACCTTAAGATCAGATCACCTCTACTCCAAGATGCAAGCTCAAAGTCCTTACCCCGCCTTATGGCTCCTCTAGGGCAAACATCTTCACATTGATAGCAAAATATGCACTTGCCCAAATCTATTATTGGAAAAACCTTATCGCCGATGGTCTCCATGGTTATGGCAAAGGCCGGACAAATCTTAGCGCAAAGACCACAACCGGTACATCTATCCCTTAATATCTCGTGCTTCCCACGATAAATTGGTGAAACGGGCAGTCTCTTAAATGGATATTTTACTGTCACCGGCTTCTTGAATAAATTGGACCATACTTCCTTCAGAAGTGATGGAAGCCTCACTTTCTATACCTCCTCATCAGAGTAAATATGTCGACAACTCTCTTCTCACCGGAATTTACATCAACCAAGGCAACTCTATCAGTACACGAGAAGCAAGGATCTATGCTGACAAGCGTAACAGGTATATCAGCTATGTAGCCTCCCTTGAGCATTTCGCATACCGCTGGTATATTAGCATAAGTCGGAGTTCTAACTCTATATCGAATTGGCTTATCCTCACCCTCTTTAGCGTAAACGTGGTGAAGTAGCTCTCCACGAGGAGCTTCAGTAACAGAGAAACCTTCAGCAGTTCGAGGAGCAGCTTCAGGGACGGGCACTTTAACAGGGCCTGAAGGCATTCTATCAAGGCATTGCTCTATGATCTTTATGGATTCAAGGGTTTCATCTATTCTAACCATGAGCCTAGCCCATGAATCACCCTCATTGTATACGACCGCTGTATATGGCACTTCGTCAAAGGCGGCATATGGCTCTTCAGCCCGAACATCGATTTCAACTCCAGACCCTCTAGCTGTAGGACCTACAGCCCCAAGCGCTAAGGTCCTAGCTCTGCTTAGATAACCAACATTAACGCATCGTGCCCTTACGGTCGGATCTTCCATAAACACCTTCTTATAATGCTTTAACCTCTCGGCCATGGAGCCTAGAGCTTTTTTAATTTCAGATATCTCGAAGTCACTTATGTTTCTCCTAACACCGCCTATGATGTTATACGCTGACATCACTCTATTGCCCGTAATTATCTCTACGAGATCCATGACCACTTCTCGATCTCTCCAAAACAACATGAATAGGGTGTCAAACCCCATAAGCTCACAAGCAACACCTAAAATCAGTAGGTGGCTATGCATTCTATTAAGCTCATGAACGATGGTTCTAAGATACCTAGCTCTTCTAGGAACCTCTATGCCAAAAGCATTTTCAATAGCTTGGACCGCCGTCAACGTGTGAACGACATTACATATGCCACATATTCTTTCAGCCAAGTATATATCTTGGACAAATGTCCTCTCACTCAACGCCTTCTCGATCCCTCTATGAACAAAGCCTATTCTAGGCTCTACATCAACGACGACTTCACCGTCAATTTTAAACACGAATCTCTCAGGTTCATGAAGAGCCGGATGTACCGGGCCTATAATTAGATCAATAGCTGACACGTTAATCCCTCCTTAGAGGATACACTCCTTCAGGCCAATCCTCAGGTAGGAATAAACGCTCAAGCCTAGGATGACCCTCAAAAACTACGCCAAGCATTTCATGAACTTCTCTCTCATAGAGTATCGCTGCTGGCATCACTTTCACTGCACTTTGAATCTTCAAATCATCTTTAGGAAGCCTAGTCTTAACGAGGACACGGATTTTCTGGGGCAATAACCAAATAAAGTACGTTAACTCCATTTCACGTTCTCCTAGGTCAGCTCCATTAATTGACGTGAGATGCACCTCACCGCCACTGATCTTGTTCAATAACTCTAAAGCCTTGATTAAAGAGCCTCTATCGACAAGCGCTACAAATGCCTTCTTTTCAGCTATGTGTTCATAGCCTAAAAGAGCCTCTTTAAGCTCATTCTTCAACGTCTCAGCAAGCTTAGGGTATTCCTCAACCACCTTTAGTCACCTTCTCGATAAGTTTGACAACACCATAAATTATCGCGTCAGGCCTTGGCGGACACCCTGGGACGTATACGTCAACAGGAATGATCTTATCAACACCACCCAACACACCATAACAATTTTGAAAAACCCCTCCACCAATAGCACAAGCACCAACAGCAATTACGAACTTAGGGTCAGGCGTCTGCTCATACACCCTCTTAATTCTCTCAGCTGCTTGTCTCGTAACCGCGCCAGTAACAACGAGTATATCGGCATGCCTCGGGGATGGCTTAAGGAGAATGCCAAAACGCTCAACATCAAATCTCGGCGTTAATGCTGCTAGAACCTCTATATCACATGAATTGCACGCACCTGTATTCACGTGAAGTATCCAGGGTGACTTCAACCTAGCCCATGTTGCAAGTTTTAGTAGTGACAAAGACCTACACCTTACACCCTTAAGGTTTGATAAATTTGACTTTTTAAGCTCTATTCAGCTTTTTACTCAAGTATAATAGGGCGTAAGGCTTAATAACAAAGTTAAAGAAACATCATAAAAGGCCCCTGAAGATTGGGGTTGGTGTACAGAATTGTCGGTCGAAGAGCTGGTGAAAACAGTAATTATGGCATTGATGCCGATCTTCGGCATCGCCATAGCCCTCTACACCGTGAGGATAATAAAGGGGCCCAACGTCTCTGATATGACATTGGCAGTTGACTGCTTATCCTATGATGTATGCTTCTTCATGGCTCTACTTGCAGTATACTTTGAAGCTCCTTTCCTCATAGTATGTGCTATATGCCTTGCTCTTTGGACTTACATATTTGACCTCTACATAGCGAAATACCTTGAGCGTAAAGAGTTAGGTGAGTAATTAATGTGGGAGATAATCCAACAAATACTTCTTTATATAGGCATAATATTGGTGGTTATAGGCGCCTTATGCGACTTAATAGGAGCACTAGGCCTTCTGAGATTTCCAAATTTCTTCGTTCGTCTTCATGCTGCAACCGTTGGAACCATAGGTGGAGCGGTGTATCCTCTATTTGGATTAACCCTCATGACTGTTGCATGTGACTTCTTAGGATATTGGAAGTGGCTTTTAGCTTCAGGCTCCTTCATCACCGCGCTTATAATAATGATCACGGCGCCAGCAGGCTCGCATGCATTAGCTAGAGGAGCTCATCGACGAGGGGTACCCGTTGAACCGAAGGTATGCGACTTCCTAGAAGAAGATAAAGGGAGGGGAGGATGATGTCGCTTTTCACAGCTTCTCTAATAATCTTCGCTTTAACCTTAGGAGCGGTATTCGCCTACTTCGCAATTAAAAGTAGAGATTTGGTTAAAGCTGCTGTCTTCTCTGCAGGTCAATCGGCAGCCTTCGCTTTAGCCTTCTTCATGCTCATGGCACCAGACATCGTCCTAGCCTATGTCGCCGTCGCCATAGGGATTTACACGGTATTACTCCTTTACGTGATAAATAAGACCGAGAGATTTGAGGAGGCAGAAGAATGAGGATAAAGGAAGTAGTTACGGGAATAACGGCTGCTATATTTCTCTTTGTCATAATAGTAACAATAATCTTTGGAAGCACTGGTTGGACTCCTTCAACTGAAATACGTCCATTAGCCAAATTCTATCTTGAAAACTGCTTTAACGTGTTTAATAAGACTTGGTGGGCTGCAAGCCCTGAAGCCGTAACATCAATGCTATGG
>QMSF01000078.1 GCA_003649565.1 Thermoprotei archaeon
CTTTAACGAGTTTTCTTCCTTCACACATAATTTTTTCATTTTGCACCTTCAGAATTCTGTACTTCTCTCCATCTTTAACATATGGACTTTGACATAAATGTCTTTGTGGGCACTTCTTATTCCTACATTGTCTTCTCTTAAAGGTTATTATTGCATCTTCAACAGCTATCTTTGCATCTATTAGAGCTTCAACTTCGGACTCCACGACTTTAGCCACTACAACCCATCCTTCACGCAATGCGCATCTATGTTTTTTATTCAGAACCTCAACAACGGTATAGATTGTGTTGGGCTCAAGCTTAAATGCACATACCTCTCTTAATTTACAGTTATAGCATACATCAGCTGGTTTTTCAAAGATAAACTTAAAGCCAGGCTTGGCCTGGAGCTCGCCGACGAGGGTTGTTATAACCTCGCTCATTTCACTTTATCACCCCTGTAGTCCTAGCGAGCTTCTCTGCTGCTTCCCATGTCAAGCCAGTATCGCCTAAGATCGTGTATCTAGGTCTAATCTTATGCGCTTCGACTAAAGCCCTTATAATATATTCATCGTCTATGCCAAGCTCCTTTGCTGTTGTCGGAGCGCCAATAGCTTTTAGAGCCTTCTTGATTTTCCTCCACTTCATACCATGAAGATACGCCATCATGATGGTGCCCACTCCACATTGCTCTCCATGAAGTGCGGGTTTAGGAGCTATCATGTCTAAAACATGAGAGAATTGGTGTTCAGCGCCTGAGCATGGCCTTGAAGAGCCTGCAATACACATGGCAACTCCACACGACACTAAAGCTTCGATAACTATTCTAACGCCCTCCTCCTTATGAGCCCCTATAAGCTTTGCATGCCTCATAACGAGTTTGGCTGAGAGAACTGCTAAGGATGCCGCATATTCACCGTAATATTCATTTTTAATTCTATGAGCAAGCTTCCAATCTTTCACGGCTGTCAATTTAGCTATTATGTCTCCGCAGCCGCTGGCAAGAAGTCTATGAGGTGCGCTCATGATGATATTGACATCAGCTATTATGGCTAGAGGTGGCTTAGCCTTAATTGAGTAAGGCGATCTAAGCCCCTTGAGCGATACCATAGGTGAGGCTATGCCGTCATGAGATGCTGCTGTTGGAACACTTATAAAGGGAATACCGAGCTTGAAAGCCACGTATTTCCCTAAATCTATCGTAGTGCCACCACCTATTGAGACTATAAAGCTAGGCCTTACGCCTTTGGCATGCTCAATTATGCTGCTATGCTCTTCAGCATCTCCCTCAACATCTCTGTCAAAGACGTCAAAGCCGCATGACGATAGGGAGTTTAAGGCTATTTCCCCTGCGAGCTTACGACCCATTTTCCCAAGTAGAACATAAGCCCTCCCTGAGAGCCCGAGGGACTTGGCAATGTCGCCAACTTTCTCAGCAACACCTCTACCAACGAGAATTCTCCTAGGAAGCTCTATGTCATGAGGTCAAGCAAGACTAATCCCTCATTTCATCTCCGTAAAACTTTTAAATGTGCATACTCTTTTCCTGCTTGCAGTGCATTCTAACAATTTGGAGTAATACCTAAGAAAACTATTCGCTTTGTGGTGTGCTCACAAATGTCAATTATAAGGGAATCAGGAACACCAATCTTTAAGGGGACAACAACAGTTGGAATCCGATGTGTCGATGGAATAGTGTTAGCCACAGATAGGCGTGTCACATCAGGCTTATATGTGGCAAATAAGAGAGGCAAGAAGATACTCCAAATAGACGATATGGTTTATGCAACAATAGCAGGTGTAGTAGCTGACGCTCAAATGCTGATAGACAGGATAAAGGCTCATGTCAAATACGTTAAGACATCGACGAAACAACCCTTATCTGTTAAGGCAATAGCAAGCTTGATGTCAAATATACTCTTCTCATCAAGGTTCTTCCCATTAATAGTCCAAGCAATAGTAGCTGGAATTGACAATGAAGGGCCCAAGATGTTTAACCTTGACTTCTTCGGCACATTAACAGAGGAAAAGTATATCGCAACGGGGTCTGGATCACCTTTAGCTATAGCTGTCCTCGAGACCAAGTATAGAGATGATTTAACGGTAAAGGAGGCAATACCAATAGTCATTGAGGCTGTTAAAGCAGCTATGAAGTGGGATCCTGGGTCAGGAGAGGGATTTGACGTAATAGTCATAACAAGAGAGGGTATAGAGGAGATTCCTCAAGAAAAGCTTGAGAAGGCTTAGAATTATTACACTAATCGCCATAATCATAGGAAGGTAGAAGAGAATTGGTTCAAGCAAATCATCTAACGGTACTTAGGGATGGGATACTAAAGAGCATACCGACTGAGGCAGGGGTAACTAGGATTGAATTTGAAGGGCCTGAAATAGCAGTTTACGTCAAAAATCCAGCTGTTCTGCTATCCGGTGGAGATATCGTTAAGACTGTGGCTAAAACTCTCAGAAAGAGAATAGTATTGAGGCCTGACCCTGAAGTCAGGAAGGATAAGGAGGAGGCCAAGAAGATAGTCTATGAGCTCGTACCGCCAGAGGCAGGCATAACAAACATATACTTCGACGATGTCATGGGCGAAATGATCATAGAGGCCAAAAAGCCAGGCATAGTCATCGGGAAAAACGGCTACCTCTTAAAGCAGCTCCTCGCTCACACCTTGTGGAGGCCCATACCAGTCAGAACTCCTCCATTAAAATCCAAGTTCATAGAGTCAGTTTCAGCGCTTCTCCACAAAAATAGCAACTATAGATTTAAGATGCTAAAAGAAGTTGGAAGAAGAATTCATAGACCGCTTCTCTACAAGATTGATAACATAAGGATCACAGCTTTAGGCGGCTTCAAAGAAGTTGGCCGCTCAGCCATACTCGTCGATGTAGGTGAAGACAAAATACTGCTAGATTGCGGTGTAAGACCCAGCGCTAGAGATTACATGAGTGAATTCCCAAGCTTCTGGATAGACAGCTTCGACATAGACTCTCTAAGTGCAGTTGTAATAACACATGCACATTTAGATCATTGTGGAGCTCTTCCACTCCTCTTTAAGTATGGTTACCGAGGCCCAGTTTATTGTAGCGAACCTACGAAAATGCTAATGGCCTTAATATTAAAGGACTACCTAGACGTAGCAGATAAAGAGGGTAGAACGCCTATATACGGATTAAGAGATGTAAAGACGGCTCTTCTACATACAATAGCATTAAACCATGGCGAGGTCACCGACATAGCCCCTGGTGTCAAATTGACGCTACACAATGCAGGTCATATACTAGGCTCATCCATGGTTCACCTACATATAGGCGAAGGCCTACATAACATTGTGTATACTGGTGACTTCAAATACGGCAGAACGAGACTTCTCGAGCCGGCATCATATGTATTCCCCAGACTTGAAACGCTAATAATGGAGTCGACGTATGGCGGACCCAATGACATAATGCCATCAAGAGAAGAAACAGAGGCAAAGCTCATAGAAATAGTGAATAGAACTCTTGAGCGTGGAGGCAAAGTACTAATACCAGTTTTAGCTGTCGGCAGAGCTCAAGAAATAATGCTTGTTTTAGCTAATGCTGTTGAGAAGAAGCTCGTACCCTCAGTTCCAATATACATAGAGGGTATGATCCAAGAGTCCACAGCAATACATACAGCCTATCCAGAAAGCTTAGCTAAAGAGGTTAGAGACAAGATATTTTATGAAGATGTCAATCCATTCTTAGCCGAAAACTTCGTAACTTTGACTAAAGGTCATGCTCGCCTTGACATAGTTGAGGGCGAGCCATGCATAATATTGGCGACTTCAGGTATGCTTAATGCTGGTCCAGCTCTCGAGTACTTCAAGCTCATGGCTGAAGACGAGAGAAACTCATTAATCTTCGTTGCATATCAGGTCGAAGGAACATTAGGCAGAGCTATTCAAGAAGGAGCTAGAGAAGTTACTGTTGATTACGTTGACGGCAAGCCATTAACAGTTAAGGTGAAAATGGAGATTCATACATGTGATGGATTTAGCGGTCATAGTGATAGAAGGCAATTGCTGCGATTCGTTGAAAGGGTTACACCTAAACCTCATAGAGTAATACTATGTCATGGAGAAAGCGAGAAAACCATGAGCTTAGCTTCAAGCATACAAAGATACTATAGAGTTCCCGTGGAAACCCCCGATCACTTAGATTCTATAAGGATTAGATGAAACCTAGCTCCTTTAATTTGCTCCATATCTTATCGCCGACATAATGCAAGTTCTTTATAACCTTGCCCTTTGACATACCCTCTATCTCAGCTTTGCTTAATAGAGCTATGCCAATGCAAAGAGGCTTTCCATGTTTTTCATCAACAACTACAACCACGTCATCCTTAGCAAAATCGCCTTCAAGTCTAACTATTCCAGGAGCCATGACATCAGCTCCATTAACTATATGCTTGACAGCACCCATATCAACGACAACCTTAGGCAACTTAATGACTCCATCAATTAATGCCGTTAAAAACGGTATAAGCCTACCACCTAATTCCATGGCTAGAGGCCTATCATCCATGAAGTAAATGGTAGCATCCTTGCCCAGCTGCATGACCTCCCACTTGAACTTATGATGAAGAGGCTTTTCAACCTGCAAATTCCTCTCAAGAAGCGCTATAATCTCCTTAGCCTCACTCTTGCTCAAAGCATGTCTATGAACCCTAGTCATACTGATCCTACAAGCATTTTTCCACTAAGGTTTAAATACATATATTCTTACAAGCTAAAACAAAAACTGGCTGGGTTCACTATGTCGGAGGCGACATTAGCAATCTTGGCGTCATCTATTGGCAGTCAAATATTCGTCAGACTAAAGGGAGGCAAAGAATTCAGAGGCAAATTGAAAAGCTATGATCAACACCTCAACATAGTCCTTGAAGACGCCGAAGAACTAAGGCAAAACGGCGAACCTAAGAGGCACGGCTTAATACTAATTAGGGGGGACAGCATAGTCCTCATAAGCCCAGTGCCTAAATAGGGGTTGAGAGGATGGTCAAAGGAACAACATCATTTGGAAAGATGAATAAAGGCGCAACTCACATCAAATGCAGGCGATGCGGCAGAAGAGCCTACAACAAGAAAAAGCATTACTGTGCTGCATGCGGCTTTGGCAGATCCAGAAGACTAAGAAAATACTCATGGCAGAACAAACCACTAAATAGAGCTTATCGTCTCGTCTAATGACTTAGCCTTCTCATTGGAAATCTTAATACCTAGCTACTAAATTAGATGGTGTCAGGGGCCGGTAGATCAGTCTGGTAGATCGCCCGCTTGGCATGCGGGAGGTCGCGGGTTCAAGTCCCGCCCGGTCCACCACTCTCCTTCACTTAATCACTTCTCTAGCTACATTAGGCATCAGCAACGACATTTTATAAACACTCTGTAAACTTCACACCGTCATCGCTATCTTTCGTGAAGCCTCTCTACTACTTTTCAAGGAGTAGCCATGCAATACCTCTAGAAACTAGTTTTTGCTCCCTTTTACTAAGCGCTCTA
>QMSF01000079.1 GCA_003649565.1 Thermoprotei archaeon
ACTCCTTTCTTTACTGATGCTCCTATAGCTCCTTCATTAACTAGTATCTTTGCTAATTCCTTGAGGTCTTCATCTATGAAGCCCACGTCTTCAGCAAACTCCTTGGCATTTGCCATAAGCTCCTCAAGACTTGGTCTTCTCAATAACTTCATGAGCGCTTTAAAGCCGCTTCGATTTATAATTTCCCTTTTAAGCTCAAGCATCTCCTTAGTTGATATGGATTTCAGGGTTACAGCAATTACGCGTAAGTCTTGTTCATATGGAATCCAATCAATAAGGCCTATGCCAGGCGCACCTTCTTTAATCCTAATCTCAATTCCACCGTGAATTTGAGCTATTACGTCTCCCAAGCCAGTCATATGCTCGACCTCAACTATATGCGCTATTGCGCCAGCTTGCAAAATGGTCATGGCGTTGCCTAGAGCCACCGAGAGGGCTATTGCTGAGCCTAGAGCAGTAGCTCCACTAACTCCATATCCCACACCCATAGGCACAATGCTTTCATGGGTTATCTCAACCTTAGCCTTAACGCCTAGGCTTTGAAGCATGCGCTCAACAACGTCTCTGGAAACGTCGTTTCCACCTATGACCTCTACATCATCCCACTTAGATAGCTTGACGAGCGTTTTCACGCCAACATCAAGGTTTAATCCTGCTCCTCTAGAGCCCGTCTCAAGAGCATTTTCATGCTCTCTAATCTCAAAGAAGCATGTTATATGACATGGAACCCAGACGCAAACCTCTACATCTTTCTTAATCTCAATTTTCAACGACCTTCACCTTAACGTTTTTACTGGCTTAAATGAGTCATCGGCTATTTCTCCTCAGAGAGCATCCACGAAATACGTTTATTAAAAGTTATGGTGAGATACACCTAGGAAGGACATGATTGACAAGCCTCACGCGACAGAACCTGAAGAAGTGTTTAGGGCATTAAGCTCATCTCCTCAAGGGCTTACTCTGGAGGAGGCCCAAAAGAGGCTTCAAATTTATGGTAGAAATGTCCTAGAAGAAGAAAAGATAAGTAAATGGAAGATTTTTCTAAGGCAGTTTAAGAGCGTTTTAATTTATATACTGCTAATAGCGGCGATAATCTCCATAGCTATAGGCAAGATCAAGGACTTTACCATAATTGTGCTTTTGGTCATTGCTAATAGCTTTTTGGGTTATTGGCAGGAGCTCAAGGCTGAAGCGTCAATAAGAGCATTGAAGAAGCTCACAGAGAGCAGGGTGAAAGTTATAAGAAATGGCACGCTCATGGAAGTACCATCTTCAGAGCTTGTCCCTGGAGACGTAGTTGTCCTATCAGAAGGTGACTTGGTTACAGCCGACATAAGGCTTTTCGATAGCTCAGGGTTAATGATAGATGAATCCACGATAACAGGCGAATCAATGCCTGTAGCAAAAGATCATTCCATATTGCCTCCTCATGATGCCATGCCCTATGAGCTTAAGAACATGGCTTTAGCTGGAACTACAGTCGTCAAGGGGTCTGGAAAGGGTATAGTTGTTAGAACTGGTAGATCTACGTACTTAGCGTCAATAGCAGAAAAGGTCAAAGAAAAGCCTCCTGAGAGCCCCTTGACTAGGGCTATGAAGTTTTTCGTTAGAAGATACATAATGCTCCTCATAATGCTCCTCTCAATAGTAGGTGTAGTTGGATACCTCCAAGCGAGAGGAGCCATAGAAATAGCTTACTTCCTAATAGCTCAACTGGTCTCCGCAGTCCCCGAGGGATTACCAATAGTTGTAACGTTGGTCTTAGTAATAGGCGCCATGGCTTTAAGCAAGAGAAAGACCTTAACAAGACATCTACCTGCAGTTGAAACATTGGGTAGTGCCACGGTAATAGCATCAGATAAAA
Source organism: Thermoprotei archaeon (assembly GCA_003649565.1). The sequence continues at coordinate 1,865 of QMSF01000079.1, forward strand.
CAGGAACCATTACCGAAGGCAAGCTAATAGTCAAGGAGATCTATACGTCAGACCACGAGAAGCTTAAGTTGATAGCAGCGTTATGCAATGACGCAGAGAATGGCATTGGAGATCCCATAGACGTCGCTTTGGCAAGATGGGTTGGAGATGACTACGAGAAACTTAGAGTTTCCTATCCGAGAATTAGGGAGTATCCATTTGATGTGAAGCTTAGATTTATGGCAACTGTAAACGATGTTAATGGTAAGCCGATGCTTTTCATTAAGGGGGCTTATGAAGCATTAATGCCCATGGCTAGAAACGATAATCTAGAGGAACTTGATAAAGCGCTGACCTCAATGGCCGAGAATGGCCTTAGGGTTTTGGCTTTAGGCATGGGCGAATGGAATGGCGATGACATGAACGACTGGAAAATAGAAATCATAGGGCTAGTAGGCTTTCTAGATCCACCAAAAGAGGGCGTTAAAGAAGCCGTGTTAATGGCTAAAAAGGCAGGGATTAAAGTCATAATGATAACGGGAGATTACCCATTAACAGCAAAGGCTGTAGCTAAAGAAGTGAGCATATGGAATGAAGGAGACCTAGTGCTTACTGGAAAGGAGATAGAGGCTTTGAGTGATGATGAGCTATACGAGGCATTAAAGAAAACAACAGTACTAGCAAGAATATTGCCTGAGCATAAATATCGAGTCGTCAAAGTATTGCAGGAGAAAGGCGAAATAGTGGCTGTTAGCGGTGATGGCGTAAACGACGTTCCAGCACTAAGAGTAGCCGACTTGGGCATAGCGATGGGCTCGGGGACCGAAGCAGCCAAGAGCGTAGCCAAAATGATAATACTAGACAATAACCTCAAGGTCATAGTTGATGCGATTAGAAATGGGAGGGTCATAGCTGACAACATTAGAAAGGCAATATACTACTTGGTATCAACGAGCATAGGAGAGCTCACATTAATATCATCAGCAATAATAGCTGGCTTGCCATTACCATTGTATCCGACGCAAATACTCTGGATTAACTTAGTCACTGATGGCGTTCAAGATAAGACATTCCCCTTTGCGGGAGAGGAAGGCAATGTCATGGAGCGACCCCCCAAGAAGCCGCAAAAACAATTCTTCGATTTAATTCAAATAGCTAGAATAATGCTCTTCGGATTGGTAATGGGCTTCATAAACTTCGCTCTATTTAATTACTTAATAGGGCTATACGATGTTGAGATGGCGATATCAATAGTCTTCACTTCCGTTGTTGTGTCGCAATGGTTTAATGGACTGCAAGCTCAAAAGGAGAAGGAGCCCTTCTTCAAGAACATTAAGAGAAGCTTAACAATAAACCCCTATATATTCATGGGCATATGCGCTGGCATCGTTCTACAGTTGATAGCAATATATTTAGTTCCGGATTGGTTCCATGCCGTACCTCTGCCAATTGAAGGTTGGGGCTATGTTTTAATGGCATCAGTAGCAGGCTTTATAGCTGTTGAAGCTAGGAAGTGGGTTGAGCACTTAATAGAGAAGTTTAAAAGAAAGGCTCAATAGGGCTACTTAATGTACTTCGACATGTAGACTCCATCTTTTCTATAGCCATGCTTAGCATAGTACTCCTTTACGCCTAGAGCTGAGAGTATGAGCACCTTCTTTGAATCGTATTCCTCTCTTGCTATTCTCTCAGCTTCTCTTAGCAGCATTGAGCCATAACCTCTATGTTGCCATGCATAGCCGCTCTTCTGGCCAACCGGAACTACATCACCATAGACGTGAAGGACCCTAACTATAGCTGACGGCTTTTCTACGACTTCAGGTCTAAAAGCGTCATCTGAAGGTATTCTAAGCCTCAGTAGTCCTATGAGTATGTCGTTTACCACGTCTTCATACGATAAGAATATCTCCACACCATCAGACGCCTCGTACTTTTCGACTTTAAGCTCTATGTTTTCAGGATCAGGCTCTATGCCTCTCTTGAGCTTTACATGGCCAACTTCTCTGCATCTAATGCAATTGCACTTTAGGCCTTGAGCCTCAAGCTTTTGTAGAGCAAGCCTTCTCAAGTCGCTTCTCTTAACTCCATCAACTATCAATGGAACTGGTATATCACGTTGAACCCTCTGTATCCTAACCCACCTTGGAACTATTTTCTTTATTTCTGCTATCAACTCAGCAGCTTCCTCAGAGTTATAGGGCTTGTATTCTCCTTTAAGCCACATGTCATAAAGCTTCGTCCCCTTCAACACCAAGGTCGGATAGATCTTGATGTCATCAGGCTTAAACCTAGGATCATTAAAGATAATTTTAAACATCTCCAAGTCCCGCTTTGGATCTGACCCTGGCAATCCGAGCATAAAGTGAGCTATGATCTCAAAGCCACAATCCTTGGCTATCTTAAAGGCCTCAGCGACATCATCAATTGTATGACCTCTATTTATAAGCTCGTAAATGTCCTCGAAGACTGTTTGAACTCCAAGCTCAATTCTAGTAAAGCCCATATCAAGCATGTTGTTTGCATGTTCACGCTTAAACCAATCAGGTCTAGTTTCGGCCGTAAACCCTGAGTTTCTAATAGGCGCTTTTTCAGCTAGCAATTTAGCTTCCTCTAAATCTCGGGCTTCAACGCCATTGGTTGCATCTAGGCATCTCTTAACAAACCACCTTTGATACTCGAGCGGCAGATAAGTGAAGTTACCTCCTAAAATTATGACTTCGACCTTGTCAACTCTATGTCCAATCTCCCTTAGCTGATTAACTCTAGACTTCACTTGTAAATAGGGGTCGTAGTTCGACTCTCTAGCTCTTCTACCTGCAGGCTCCTGCCCTGTATATGATGTTGGCGTACCGACTTCAGGGCCGCCTGGACAATATATGCATCGTCCATGAGGGCATGGATGGGGTTTAACCATAACAGCTATCGGGATAATACCACTAATCGAGCGTACTTTTTTGATTCTCAATATTGGTATGAGCCTTTCGTCGTATCCTGCAACTCTCAAAATATCGGAGTTCTTAGGTGGCTGAACGCCATATTTCTTGGCCACTTGAATTTTAATTCTATTAAGCTCGATGAAATCCTTAGGAGGTCTTTCGAGGAGTCCCTCAGCTATCTCTAAACATGCTTTCCTATACGCTGGGCTTTCAATTTGAAGCGCCATATCTTCTCGTCTCTCTAAAAGAAATCGACTAATTAAGTGTTAAACGCATCAACTTGAAGTTATAAATACCTGTTTATTAACTCCTTTACTACTTCAGACACTTCATCATTGCTCTTTGAAGTTATCCTTGACAAGGCATTTGAAGCTGCCTTAATGACCTCTTCTCTCGAATATCTCCTATTTATGAAGCCCCCAATGAGCCATAATATTGAGTCTAAGTGTAACGGTGGTATTCCGCTAGTCTTAGCCACATTGCTCCATGCCTTCTGCACCACGCTTGGTTTACTGGTTACTGCCTTCACAACGTCACTCCATCTCGTTAAGTTCGCATCAATGATGTCGAGTATCCCCGACGTCCATGAAAGCTTTGCTATTC
>QMSF01000080.1 GCA_003649565.1 Thermoprotei archaeon
GTCGTAGCATCGTGGTGGGATCATGGTTACTGGATAGCGATCGTTGGCAATAGAACATCGGTCTGCGATAACTCAACAATTAATGGAACTCAGATAAGGTTAATAGCACGTGCCTTTTTATCCAATGAAACTGAAGCATTAAAGATATTTAAAAAGCTAGGAGTTACACATGTCGTTGTACATGGAATCTTCTACGATTTAGGCTCGGCCTTAGGTTTATCCATACCACTATGGATCTCCTGGGGCCATGATTATGTTGCCATAAGCTACTCGGCCATGGCTAGCATCGCTGGCTTCAATGCAAGTGACTATGTAGTCTTAGATAACTTCGGTGTTTTACCTCAAATGGTACCTGTACCTAAAGGACCTAAAGCCGCTGAAACAACACTTTACAGATTGCTCTACTATCCTATTGATAATAGAGTATTCTACTTAAAAGATCTTAATATAACTCGAGCTGAAGGTGGAGGTTACAGGGTAGACTACAGCCTATTGAAGATACCAAGACCTCAACACTTCAAGTTACTTTATGCAAGTGAACCAAACCACTACGTGCTAGTATACAAAGTATTATACAATGAAAATTAGCTTTATCTCCCATTTAATTTGGCCTTAAGTCTATATATTACGTACTTATCATAAGGTGAATATCTAGGTGGATGAGGGTTTTTTAATTCTCCACCACAATAAGGGCATTTATCATGTTGTAGTGTATACCTTCTACACTTTATGCACTTCATAAGGAGGCTCTTCACTTTATTAACCCTCACTTCTTAGGTTCTTCAAGCATTTTTCCATAACCGCCCTCTTTAGTTATTACATCTAAAGCTACGCTAGCAACTTCTTTTAGCAAGTTCTTAAGATGCTTATAGTCCTCCGCCACACCATCAATTCTATATTTTGGAGCGCCATCAGCATATATCTTAATTTGATATCCCTTGGACTTCGCATAATTGAGAGCTTCTAATAATGCTTTCTTTATGACGTCAATTCCATTAGGCTTATAACACCTCAACTCTAATGCCATGGAGAGTTTAACTAAAGGTATTTCTATATGTTCTTTAACTATTTCAGCTAGTGCTTCTGCCCATTCTTTACTAATGCTAGCTGCAAGTAAAGCATCTACTCCTTTCCTAGCCGCTTCTTCTAAGCCAGCATAAATCTCGCCGTAATGATCCTCAAGCTTCCAACCAGCTTCATTATAAGCATCGTCGAGAGTTTTACCTAGCTTCTTAGCAGCAAAGTCCAATAATACCTCAGCTTTCTTTGCCCTTTTCCATTCGAGAATTTTTCTTTCTCTTTCTACGTCAGCTACTCTTTTTAATGAAAGGTCTATATGGCCTTTTGCGGTGTCTACTCTAATGACTTTAAATGCTGTTTTCTGTCCTTCACGTATTACGTCTCTTATATTGTGAAACCAGGATGAGGATACTTCATTTAATGGTACATAGGCTTTTTTCCCGCCATACTCATCAAGAGTTATGTAAGCACCTTTATCGAATACTTGTACCACTGTTCCAATGACTATCTCACCTTGCAGTGGCCACTCCCTTCTCTTTTTAACCATAATGTTCACCTTTAGCTATCCGAATTCACCGATCTTCTTTGCCTCTATCTTTGCTTTGCCGCCAGTAGGAGTAGCTAGAAGTTTACCGCATACAAAGCAATGAACATAGGTTGAAGCATGGCTAAATATTATTTGCGTGTTGCCACAGTCAGGACACCTAACATAATAAAACTTTGACTTAGGCATTGGTACAAGCTCTTTTCGTTTCTTGCCCATTCTTCTATGTCACCCCTTGACGGCTTCCACGAGCTCTATCTTCTTGAGCCTTATGCCCTTTCTATGCATTGTGTAACCGCACTTCTTGCATATCAATTTTAACACTTGTTTCTTAGTGACCTTAGCGAATCTCTTCTGCTCAGGTTTTCTTTTGCTTCCATAACCTTTTTTCTTTCTAGCGTATCTTCTCTCTCCTTCAGCCAAAGACCTTCTCTTACCTGCCTTATATAGCGTCACAGTATGTGGAGTATGAGTTTTGCACTTTGGGCAATATGTATTTATCACTTTTGGCACTTTCATCTTCTTTTCACCTTACGTTTATTTCTTCTGCTAAACCCAGATTGATGAGCAATCTACCTGTCTGCTTATTTATAAAGATTACATCTTCTGCTTCAAGCTCAGGAAGATTAAGCTTTTTAACCAGTGCTTCTTCTAGCTTAGTCTTTATCATAAGTAACATCTTACCTTCATCTTCATGTATTTGTACTTTCTCCATGTCTATCGCAAGATCTAATGCTTCCCTCATCTTTTCATAGTAAAATACCTCTTCTGGAGGTAACACATCGGGATTTATGACTTCACCCTCTAACATGCTCTTTACAGCCTTCTTAAGCCTAATATCTCTAAGTTTTTTGAGGCATTTTTCTATGACCTTTACTTCCTCTTCCCATACTTTACGTTGTAGAGGATTAACTTCATTATTCACTCTAATCTTCAATGATTGAATATAGCTTAATGCAGCATCATAGAAATTCTTAGGTATAAATTGGAGTTTGCTTGTGCTCACTTCTCGCATGAGCATGTTAAATACCTCTCTTAGCATAGTACTAGCCCTCCTCAATGTTAATTACAGCATTATCTGAACAAATCAGATACATGGCCAGTCCTAAGGGAACCTCAACAACCTCATCTTTGTAAGGGCCCCATTCCTCATCCAGGAATGTTATCTTAGGCATTTCTATGATTTTTACCTTAATTTCTCCTTTCTTAAAAGCTACAGCATGTTTGTAAGGGTCAAATTCCTCTAAATCTTTAGTTCTCATTTTAAGCACTATTAACCCTGTTCCTCCATGAAGTGTTTCAGGCAATCTTATCAATCTCTTAATATCTGTAGTTACTCGTTCATCGATTTCACAGCGCTTATTAACTATCGCCTTTTCAGCAGCTTTAAGCCATATTCTACGAGCCTCACCCTCCAAAACCCAATAATCCTTAGCCTCTTCTAATCCTGAGAGAATTTGTCTTACAATATTCTCGATTTTAGATGTCTTCTTAAAGTCGAGAATTTCCGCTATCTTTTGAGGTTCATGGAAATTCAAAATTTCGTAGACTCCTTTTGCAATTCTTCCAGACCAGCCATAAGCGTTTAATGGAGGTACCAGCAGTTTTCTCTTCTTTTTTTCTTGTAGTGTCAAACCTATACCCTTTATGTAGTCGACTATTTCTCTTCTAGCCCTTTGGTCTAACTCCTTTACAACATCATTCTCTACATGTATGTGAAAACCTCTTCTTCCTGAGAACACTATCTCTATCTCTGTAGGCGAAAATCCAAAATCATTTATCAAGAAATCCTCAACAAGCTTAATGGCCTCTTCCTTGGCAATATCAATGCATTTCTCACAAAACCATGTTTTACTTTCAATTCTCTTACTCGAACATGATGGACAAGCTTCGGGAGCCATACCTTTGCCGTTAAAGCCACATTCAAGGCATAACCATTTGTCGTGGTTCTCTTTGCAAGGAGTGTATATGTGGTCGACATCTATATCAAATATTAAGTCCGCTCCTATCCACTCCTTGGCATCCATGTCTGGTGCTGATGGTTGAAGATAATAAGCTGACGAATAAAAGGCGTGTAAAGGAGCATTTTTAGCTAAGAATTCCTTCATTTCATCCCAATCTTCAAAGGATTTATGACGTATCATATCTCCTTTTTTAGACAACATAAAGGCATATTCTCTTCTATCATACTCCTTTGGAGGTTCTCCTCTCCATTTAAGATAGTAGCTCTTAAACATTCTCTTCACGTAATCTTCATTGCTTAGCTCTTTTTTCATGGCGCATCTTCCTCATAAGCCTCAACTTGTGGCTATAGTAGGTAAGCGGGTGCTTTACTTTGAGGCAAAGTTCGTCTCCTGATGGACAAAGATTGAAGGTTCTTAAAGTCGCACAGCTTGGAGGGATATATCTTATTCTCGAGCCTATCTCACCAGCTACATGTCTTAAATGATACATTGTCTTATTTTCATCAAAATCAGGTAATTTACGAAATATGTCTATTATCTCTTCAGGTCGCTTACCCACTGAGATCAGAAATGTCGCGAGAGTGAATCGAGCCATGTGAGGAAGGTTCTTTCCTTCATTAGCCTCCTCTAATAACTTTAAAATACAAGGCGGGAAGGCTGATGGATTATATTCACTAATTGAAATTGAAGCTGTTACTTCAACTTTAGGTAGAACTGCTTCAATTTCCTTGTTTAATTCTTCGATGATGGGCTTTATGCGATCTGGTACGTATATCTCATCTCTCTTATTCACTTTTTCTATTATCCTCTCTCTATAAGCTTCCGCTATAAGTCTACAAAGATCTCTCTTTGTTACTTCGACATAACCTCCTCTTAATTTTCTATTAACAAGCTTCCAGTAAGGGTCTAGAATACTAATTGATGCCCTGAGATATTCGTCAAACCTAAGAAGAATATTATCTCCATCTTTCTTAAGATGCCACTTAAAGCCGTCTATGGCTAAAAATAGAATTTTATCGACTTCTTCATTTACCATATTGAAAAATACTCTATTCTTCTCTGCTTCAGCATATAAGTTAAATAACTTGGTATTGTTGATGGCCTTTATGAGTAACAAAGCCACAGGGTGAGAGAGTATTTCAACGTCAAGATCCTTCTTGTATACCGAAGTTATTCTAGAATATATTGCTTCTCTAATCCTCTCAATGCTTCTGTGGAGTATTTCTGAGTCAGATGATAATATGGAGTCAATGCCTAAATTAGCTTCTAGCTCCTCCACTATCTTCGCGGCTAAACTGGTAAATGGATATATGGCTGCATCTAATTTAGAAAGAATCATGGTGTTACCATTACTCTTCTAATCTTGGGGCCAAGAAGTACTTTATTGCTCCACCACCTGGTATGGGGAATGTCAGACTCAACGGCATTGCAGTCGAGAACTCCAATGTAGCAACTTCAGCTGCTTTATTTGCTTTAATCATGTCCATTAGATATTCTAGGCTATACGAAGCAACGGATTCCTCCTTTACATCAAGCTCTAAAAGCGCTCCAGTTTCTGATGTCAATGATGCCTCAACTTCACCTTTGTCGCTTTGCCCTCTAACTATAATGGCATTGCTTCGAGCTTCAAACCTCACATAGTCACTTACAAGCTCAACATCTTTAAGAGCATCTTCGAGAATATCAGCCATAACCGTGGCCTTAACGTTGTAAGTAAGTGAAGGCGTCGGTAATTCCTCATACTCAACATCTATGAGGGGTACAGAGAAACTTCTTGTCGCCTTACCCTTTAATGTAATCTTGAAC
>QMSF01000081.1 GCA_003649565.1 Thermoprotei archaeon
CAATTGTATAGTTGTACAGACAAGTATATAAGTATCACCCCTCTTGCTGAAGATACTTCACGTAAACGGGTTTCCCAGTCGTGGTAATACCTATTTCCCTATAACCCGCTAATTTATATAATGCGTTAGAGTGTTTCTCGAGGCCTAGAGTCAATATACACTCTTTTCCTTCATTTTTTAATAGAGTTGCTAGTTTGTTAAGGAACTCTACTAGTATGTCTCCACATTTAGATCGAGGTACGAATCGGCATACTCTACGCATGAAATAGCTACGCTTAGTATCAATACCGTGTTTACGGAAAACCGACATGAAGGCCTCGGGAGACTGCAGTATTGCACCAGCAACCCAATACTCGATCCCACCCTCCTCAATAACCCCCACGAAATAACGGCTTTTAGAAAGTCCCGGATTATTCCCTTGCTTATGATACATAGCAATAAGACGATTCAATAAACGGATCTCCCGCGGAGACCTAAGCTCCTTAACAACCAGAGCCATACATCCCACCTCACTATAATAATATGTATAAAGAACCTAATATGTCTTCCCCCCACTGTAATTACAATATTCATTAATATGAGTGCATACCAATCTGGTGATAAACCAAGTCTGCTCATCACCTACCCTTATAAATCCCGTGTCTGTAATTACATTATTATTCAATTATAGAGGCATACAGACTGGTGATAGGGACAATCTGCTCTTCACTTGCCTTTATAAATAGTGTGTGTGCAGACTCCTATATTGAGTAATAATGCAATTACAGAGAGAATCTGGTTATGGGAGAAAAAGATTAGCCGGCCATTCCCCGGGCTATTTCTTTACGTAGTATATAGAGAGCTCTAGCCTCGGCCATTTCCTGTCTTATACCCATTTGTGTTAGGCTGTTTATGTATTCGTCTTGTGTTATTGTACCGGCTAGTAATAGTTCGTCGTAGAACTTTATGAGGTATTCTATTTGCTCATACTCGGCTTCAATGTTTGCCCGCTCTATCATAAGATCTATTTCTCTATCTGTAAAGCCTAGCTGTGAAAGTTTGCTACGGACTTCATCCTTACTATAACGTCCGTACTTGTATAGCCGTAGCAACGTACTTGCTAGTGAACGGCGTTCATCCTTTGTTAATACGTAGTAGTCTATACCTATATATCTTGTATAGTATAGTTCCGCCCACGCCTCGCATTTCTCTGCGGAGAAACCAATGTCTACACAGTTGTTAACGAATGTTGCACGGTCTATGAGGCCTTGTTTCATCTGCTCTATGAGGATGTCTAGCTTAATATCCTTGATACTGTATTCATACTCACGTGTACCACGCTCAATCATGAAGTTGATTTCGTCATCGCTAAAGCCTAACTCAGCTAAACGTGTAGCTAGTTCATCACCTGATAATGCACCGTAGCGGTAGAGCTTTAACAGTGTACTTGCTAGACTCCTACGTTCATCCTTTGTAAGATCTACTTGATCTACATACTGATACTTAAGACTATAGTACTCAGCTAATGCATCAGCCTTTTCCTCACTCATACCAAGATTAACCAATGAAGTCTTGAAACTATCCGGGTCAATCAATCCATGGCGTAAGAGCTCCTTATAATAGTCTATCCATAAGTCCGTGATCTCGCTATTGTACTCGCTAGTACTCCTTTCTACCCTTAGATCTATCTCGGTATCCATGAATCCTAGTTCTTGTAGCTTACTACGTAGATCATCCTCGGATAAGAAGCCTAGCTTATATAGTTTCTGTAATGTAGTCGCTAACGCTCTACGCTCATCCATAGTCTCCTTGATCATGTCATAGAGACTACGTATTTCTTCAAGTAGATTAGCGTATGCCTCAACAATCTCGGGGTTAAGCCCTACATTAACTAACTTGTTTATGAATTCTTCTTTACTAATGTATCCCCTCCTATACATTTTCTCATATTCACTCAATGCCTTTGAACGTATCTTCTTAGACTGCATATCCTCATAGAAAGGCATAAACACTTCTATTTCCTCATCCCGCCGCCCAATACTCCTAAGAGCCTCCACAGCCTCATCATAGCTTAGTGTCCACGAGAGAAACTCTGAAATAATGGCCCTCGTGGCTTCACGTATGTCATCTAGTAGTGTACGTTTCCAAATACTTGATGCCAACATATCAATGTACTTGGGATGATACAGGCTATCCCTAAGAATATTCTTAAGATCATCCACACTAAGAGCACCGGTTTCAGCTGCATAAACTAGATAGAAAGGCGAAGGCATACGGTATAACCCTTCTTTGAATATCTCGATATCCGGAACAGTCATATCCGGCCTTGGCTCTGTCTTTATATTGAGTATGCTTAGCCATTTATTGAAGTCATCATCATCTATTGTACCACGTACGTATGCCGCATATACATCTGCGAAACGGGGTAGTTCCCAAGCACTATATTCGTACATGTCTATCCAGTAATCGCTGTATCCGTGTTTAGCGAGATTAGCATATAGTTCATTTTTACTAAGTATATTCAGCTTATAGAACTTGATCAAGTCTCCCGGACTAGGTATTGTTGTACGGAACGTAGAGCGGGCCCAGTACTCCAACGGCTTCTTAATAGTTGTAGCTGATAAGACTCCTAGGAAAATACTAAACACCATCTTGGGATCGATAAGGCTTGTTATGAAGTCCTTTACAGCCTTTATATCTATTCCTGAGCCCATGATCTTTATGCTCATAACGTCCAAGGCTACGGCTATACCGAATCCCGTGCCTATGATCGGGAGTAATTGAGTAATTGCATCCACGATATTACCGTCCTCAATAGTATTCTTTACTCCCTCGAAATACCCGAATACCATTTCTATTAGTTCCTGAAATAATCCCTGCAATGTATTCCATGCACCATTTAATGCATTCCTTAAAGGCGGTATAATATTCTCGTTAATCCAGTTCCATATGGCTGAGGCCGCAGCCGATAATGCTGCCGGGATCTTATTAGTGAACAAGTCATATAGTATGTTGGGCAGATTACTTAATTGCTCAACAACTCCTTGGAACCAGCTACCGAGATTATTGAAGAAATTAGGTACTTGTTCCGTGAAAAAACTAATAACATTGTTTATGAAGTTCAGTATAGGCTCTATGATCGGGTCGAAAACCGATCTAATACCCTCCACGATACTGTTGAGTCCGCCCATGATGAAGTCGGTTACAGGCTGTACAACATTCTTTAGCATAAAATGTTTAAACGTAGCAAATGGTAGTAAGAACCATTTCCATGGATCCGGGAAATTCTCTATTTCATCGATAGCCGCTGTATATGAGTCTTGGAATATCTGATAAATCCACCATGCCGCGTCAAGTATCCAGTTCACGATCGGCTCTATCAAGTGTTCTTGTATCCAGTTCCACACCGTAGCCGGTAGATTAAAAATCAAATTATATAAGTCCTCGAACCATCCCTGCACTGCATCAAGAGGCCATGGCCATCCAGTATCTAATTCAGTCTTTAGCTCTACTATGTTCTGTACCTCTTCACTCATTTGCTCTATGAGTTCAGGGCTAAACTCTATCTTTATTTCCTCATACTTCAATCTTGCCACCCACCTCTTTCAATCTTGTTTCAAGATCAGCTTTAATCATTTTCCTAATGTTCTCAGGGCTAAACTTATCCTCATCGATCCATACACATGCCGTTAGAATGTCTCCATATCTATAGCATATTCTATAGACTATGATCGCTCCATCCTTTTTCTTGATCCTTATCGGCCTTATACTTACTATTTCAACCACGGGCATTCCTGAACTCCATGCGAATTTTCTTAATAATCTTTCGTAGCTGCGGAATCAGTTTAGAGAGTTCATCTCTGTCATTTGGCTCACATAGTGAGATTTCAATAGCTATGTTAATGAGTTCTTGTAATAATATGCTTCTAGGATCGGGCTTAGGCTTTTCCGATGGGGCCTCAGTCTTAGACTTCTTACGCCGAGACATACACTATCCCCTCGTAAATAATGTTTTGAGTTTCTCGATAATATTTCCTTCTTTCTCTTTCTCCTCAACCTCTTTCTTTATCTCTTCTTCCTTGGACGGTGGATAAACACCCATGAGCTCGAATGATTGCTTAATTATTGTCTCTAGTCTACCGAGAATATCTATTAGATTATCCAATTTACCGCCTAATGGATAGTCTTTCCAGTCTATAGCGTCAATATAGATGTAGAAGCAATGATCATAGCTAGAGCTATTATTGAATCCCTCTACCATCAATGTTATGGGCGACTCGGGTAGTCTTATCGGGCCACTACTATATACTAGGACGTTGTCGCCTTTTATCCATGTACTTGGTTCATGGGGCATTAGTTGTTTAGGCCCGTACTTGATCCTTATACCCGTACTAGCCATGTGCCCGGCGGGTATTAAGATGCTTATATTTAGTATCGTATCATGTCTAAGCTCTATTTTCTCAGAGTATGAACTTGATTCCGGCGTATTCTTGGGAATACATACTATGTATGAGTAGTTAACCATATCTTGATCCCCCGTGCTTTCTTTGCCCGAATCTTTTCCTTATCCATCTTCTTAGTAGTCTTGTATCGAATCCCTGAGCCTTAAGTAGTTCCATGATGTATTCTATTTCTTCACGTATATTCTGTATATTCTCTAGATCTAGCTCATGTTCTACTGGCTCTAGATCATCATAGTTATAGCCTATGAGCCTTATTCTCCCGGGGGTTTCTATTATGAATAGTACTTTCTTCATGGATAATACCCCACAAGGGCTTTAGAGTTACAATACATGGTTATTGTCGTGGGATTGTATATTTTTATGCTAAAGCTCTCGATAAACTCTATGTCTATGTTAAGCATTAGATAGTATGCGGTTATATTACCGGTGGAGTCATCATAGTATCCCATGATAGGCGTTATAATCGGGTTAATCCAATCCGGGTAATAGTAGCCGGTAGACGTAGCGGATACTAGTTTGTTATAGAGATTATGGCCTATGTATGCCTCAACCTCATTAACCGTAAACTGTAATTTCTTAGCGCCGTCAACATATATTCTTATTACTTGGCTCATATAATCAGATATTCCCGTATTAGCCGTGAACTCTAATAAGCTATTAATATGCCTCCCAACACCCGTAATAGTATATAATGCTGATTCACTAGATGGATCAATAGCTACGCTACCGCTCTCAATACTTAAAGCTATACTTTCTCCCTTATACAATGGCCTACTAGGATAATTAATAATTATTGGCGCGAAGTCCGGGCGGTCAAGAGTGTATATGCTCATGTTCTATCCCCTCGTACTTCATTGATTTTACGGCATAGTATCCTAG
>QMSF01000082.1 GCA_003649565.1 Thermoprotei archaeon
AAACACTATACGGAGGATGATGCTAAAATAGCATTAGACTATGCAGGTGAAATCCTTGAGTTCATTAAGAGAGAAATTGAGAAAAATAATGAATGGACCAAGCACTAGGGATTTAATTGAAGACCTCGAATCCATAGTTATTGAGTTAATAGAGAGATACAATCCAAGATCGATCATCATAGCTGGGTCGACGGCTAAATCTAAGTTTGTGAGAGGATTAAGCGACATAGATCTGCTCGTTATAATTGATGAGAGCCCAAGCAAAGATGAGCGATTTATGTTGAAAGCCATCAAGGACGTCAATGTCGAAGTAACCTTATACTCATTGAGAGAAGTCGTTGATAACATTAAAACTGGAAATCCATTCATAATTGACGCTATTGAAAACGGATTTGAGGTTTATGGCGACGTAGTCCATAAGCTCAAGCAGCTACATGAGGAGCTTAAGAAGATTTAGGTTAATGCTTTGGAAGCAAGGAATTATTTATCTAGAAGACGAACATTATTTAGCATTGCGTATTCGGTATGGTGAATTGAAGTGTATAAGGCTTCGAGCTTCACTACAAGAGAGATTATGGAGCTTATAGTTTCATGGCTTGTCATAAGCTTCTGTTTCTCGGTCTACGGGATAAATTATGGCATGGACATCTTTCTCATAATCTTCGCGGCTTCACTTATGACAGCAGGCCTAGGCTTCATACTTCACGAGCTAATGCATAGATTTACGGCTAGGAGATTTGGATGCTTAGCAGAATACAGGATGTGGCTTTGGGGGCTCATACTAGCATTAATAGTAGCCTTGGGATCAGGAGGAAGGTTCATATTTGCAGCACCAGGAGCAGTCTACATAACGCCATTAGCATTAACATCGTATATCTCAGTAAGACATGTTAAGAGAGCCTATGGATTAATATCACTAGCAGGCCCCATGGCAAACATAATGTTAGCAGCCATATTCTACATGCTATTAAATCTGAGGTTAGACTGGTTTCTCTACATAGCAGCAAGAATAGGCTTCACAGTCAACCTATGGCTAGCAGCCTTCAACCTAATACCAGCACCACCGCTAGATGGATTTAAAGTCTTCAGATGGAGCCCAATAATATGGGGTATAATAGCAATACCAACATGGGCAATACTAGTGTTAACACAATTACTATAGGTTGTCTCCATCAATCAAGTGGAGGCAACAAATTTCTCAGGAGGCCCTGATTTAGGATCCCCGACTTTTAAGATATCCTTAGAGTTGATGAGTTGCCTATCGCCATATAGATTATGTAAATTGAGAAGATGTCAAGCCTCAACATTGCTTATTCAATTTCTATTATCTTTGTCTTGTCTCCTCTTATTACCTCATAGATTATGACGGCTTTATCTCCCTTATCTTGAAGCCTTACTAGTCCTGGCGTCTCCTTCTCGATGATATTTATTGCCTTGCGCAGTCCCGGTATATTGCATTTCAATATTAGTGAGATGGCTCTCCCAGCTTTATCTAGGATATTTATGCTTTCCTCTTTTGTCACTTCTTTTCTCCTTAGGATTCTGGTTTCCTCGAAGATTTCTCTTTCCTCTTCGGTTAACGCGTCTTTGACTTCATCATCGCTTATGGGATAAGCTTCAGGAAATGGCTTTTCTCTTAATGCGCGGTATCTAGCTGCATGCTTTATTGAGTGATAGGCATGTGTCGTGGCTTGTCTATAAAGCTCGTAGAGGTGCTTTTCAAGACCTAGTTCCAAAGCTGCTAATGCTGATCGCCTTAAAATTCTCAAGGTTAAGTCTGTGATTTTAGGCTTCATTGTTTTAATGAGCTTTTCATACGTTCCATCATCTATTATCGGCTTGCTGTCCCTATATATCATGAAGGCAAGGGGGTAGCCATCCTCAATGATCTTATTCAACTTTTCGATAGACATTAGCGTTATGGTGGCCTTGCTGTAATAGAGGTCTATCTCGATATTGTGTCTGCGAGGTTCACCATCAGTAACCACTAGCACATCAATATCGCTAGCCCCTACAACAAAGTCTTTAGGTCTGACAGCTGAGCCAAAGACTATGGCAAACTTGAGATTTGGAAAGAGCCTGTGATCAGATAAAAGCTCCTTAAGAAGATCAAGCATCTTCTCTATATACTCTTTTGTTGCTAAGTACTCCATCGATTCAGCCAATGCATCTAAACCTCTTACAAGAAGTTCTATTGTCCTTGTATCCACTATAAGGATCAATTTGATATAGCTTTTGATGCACAACCATAAGGAGCATAGGAAGCTCGTCGATGTGCTCTATAAGCTTGAAGGCGTATTCTTTTATGATAGGTTATAAATGTACATTTTTGTGCACTAAATATTTAAAAGTGATCTTTAATCAACATATGTGGTCGTGGTGAAGGAATGTGGATTATAGGGTTATACCATTGAGTGTTAAGGATATGCCGAAGTACTGGTACAATATACAGCCAGATCTCCCTAAGCCATTGCCACCGCCAATAGACCCATTGACGAGAGAACCTGTTAAGCTTGAGAAGCTTGAAGCCCTTTTTGCCAAAGAGTTAGTTAGGCAAGAAGTAAGCCTTGATAGGTGGATTTCAATACCAGAGGAAGTTAGAGAAGTATACTCTCTTTGGAGGCCTACACCGCTTATTAGAGCTTCTAGACTTGAAAGGTACCTTAAGACGCCAGCTAAAATATTTTATAAGCATGAAGGTGTAAGTCCACCAGGAAGCCATAAGCCCAATACCGCTGTTGCTCAAGCATACTTTAACATGAAGGAGGGTATTGAGAGGTTAACTACGGAGACTGGTGCTGGACAATGGGGTTCAGCATTGGCTTTCGGATGTATGCTGTTTAACGTTAAATGCACGATATATATGGTCAAAGTCAGCTATAACCAAAAGCCGTATAGGAGGACTCTAATGAGGATTTGGGGTGCCGAAGTTATTCCAAGCCCAAGTAGTAGAACAGGGTTTGGAAGGAAAATTTTGAAGGAGGATCCTAATAACCCTGGTAGTTTAGGCATAGCAATCAGCGAGGCCATTGAGGATGCTCTTAATACTGATAAGACGAAGTATTCTCTTGGAAGTGTTTTAAACCATGTATTGATACATCAAACGATTATTGGGCTTGAGGCTAAGGAGCAGCTCAAAATTGTAGATGAATACCCTGATTACGTCATTGGGTGTGTTGGTGGTGGAAGTAATTTCTCAGGTATAATGTGGCCATTCTATTATGACGTAGTTTCAGGGAAAGCTGAGAAGGATGTCGAGTTCATAGCTGTTGAGCCAACAGCGTGTCCAACGCTTACTAAAGGCGTGTACACCTATGACCATGGGGATACAGCCAGGCTAACGCCCTTACTTAAAATGTATACGCTGGGCCATAACTTCATGCCTCCGCCAATACATGCTGGAGGGCTTAGATATCATGGTGATGCTCCAACACTATGTCTACTAGTTAAGGAAGGTATTGTCAAGCCGCTAGCTTATAATCAAGTAGAGGTATTCGAGGCTGCAACTCTATTTGCTAAATGTGAGGGAATACTTCCAGCTCCAGAGACAGCTCACGCGATCAAGGCTGTAATCGATATAGCTCTAGAATGCAAAAAGAAAAATGAGGAGAAGGTAATATTGTTCAACATGTCGGGGCATGGCTACTTTGACATGTCGGCCTATGAAAGCTTCTTAAATGGTGAGTTGAAGCCTTATGAATATTCAGATGAAGACATCAAGAAATCGATATCAATACTGTATGACCTATACCCATGGATCAAACAATTAAATCATTAACATGATAACAGCACAGCGCCTTAATGGTTAATTATGAGAAAAATAGCCTTTCATGGTCATCAATGGCCTAGTTTCATCAGCATGGCAAGCTTCCATCATCGCTATGCTCAGCCGTTGGTCGGCTCATCATACTTCAAAAGCCGTATAATATGTTAAAGCAACTGTAATTTTTGTTTTAACGTAGCAGTCGATAGCCTAGTAATCAAAGCATCCACTTTTATATCCCTCTAAGTCTAGTGTCACAAATTTGAAGCCTAACCTTTTCAGCTCATTGACTATGATCTCCAAAGCTTCATCATTGAAGAACAGCTTCCTATCACCACGATAAACCTCTATTCTAGCTATATCTCCATGATCTCTAACGCGAACCATGGATATGCCAAGCAGTTCTTTTATTGCTTTCTCAGCTAGACCTATGCGCCTTAATCGCTCTAAAGTTATGTTCTCTCCATAGGGTATTCTAGTTGCCAGACATGAACTAGGAGGTTTATCGTAAACTGGAAGGTTTAGATGTCTTGCAATTTTGCGTATATCCTCCTTTGATAGCCCTGCCTCTAGAAATGGGCTATAAATGCCCTCTTCGATGGCTGCCTTCAACCCAGGCCTATACTCCGATAAATCGCTTTTATTAGTGCCATCAGCTACGACATTGAAGCCTTTTCGCATTGCTATTTCCTTGAGCTTGGAGAAGCGAAATTTCTTGCATAGATAACAGCGATTTCGAGGATTATTGGAGAAGCCTGGAATTTCAAGTTCATTTAGCTCAATTATCACATGCTCTATTCCTATCCACTTAGCCATCATTATGGCTTCTTCCAGCTCACCAGGAGGCAGAAGAGGCGATTTTATGGTTACCGCTAAAGCTTTATCACCTAGAGCTTGCCGAGCCAGAAAGGCAAGAACAGAACTATCAACTCCACCTGAAAAAGCAATTAACATGCTCTTCTTCTCTCGAATTCTCCTAATTAAATTCTCAATCACAATTCTCAAACTCAATGACGACCCCTACCAATCAAGATACTTCTACAAGAACTCCTCCTGAAATTTAAAATTGAGATGGTTTGCCATTATAAGTCATTTAGATTGCGACCTTCAACGACATGCATCATAAACCTCCACAGATTTTTTAGCGATCTCGTTTGAACATTCTTGCCTTGCTGTGACTTCGCCCTTCTCATGGAGGAAAGGGAGATATTTGCTATGTGATTTTGGATTTTGCGGTGGGGCTAGGGAAAATGAGGGTTTTTGTCTCTTGGAGCGGGGGGAAGGATTGTAGTTTAGCTCTTTATCGTGCATTGGGGATGGGCTTGGAGATTGGGTGCTTGCTTAGTATGCTTGATGAGAATGAGTTGAGGTCGCGGGGTCACGGTGTGGGACTAGAGGTTCTCGAGCACCAGGCTTTGGCGCTTGGAATACCCTTAGTTTGCGGTAGAGCGAGGTGGGAGACCTATGAAGAGGAGTTTAAACGTATTGCCAGGGAGCTTAAGATGGAGGGCTATGGTGGCGCTGTCTTTGGGGAC
>QMSF01000083.1 GCA_003649565.1 Thermoprotei archaeon
ATATTTAAAGTGGGTAAGGAACCGCAAATGCCCAGGGCAAATAAGTCAGTTAAGTTTCCGGGGAAAGTTGCTTTACCAGGAGTTATAGATGTGCATGTGCACTTAAGGGATCAGGAGTTATCCTACAAGGAGACATTTGAGACTGGAACCATGGCCGCCGCAGTTGGAGGTGTAACTACAGTACTTGACATGCCAAATAATCGGCCAGTAACTAACTCAGCCAAGAGAATTATTGAGAGAATGAAGTTAGCTGAAGGGAGAATTTACGTTAATGTGGGCTTCTACTCAGCTCTTCCCAAACGTGTTGATGAAATAGATAGGATAGTTGAGGCTGGAGCAGTAGCATTTAAGGTTAATTTATGTAGACAAATAGGGGAAGTAGACGTTGATGATGATGAGCAGCTGCTTGAGGCAATTAACAGAATAAGTCTCCACAACTTACCCATATCCATCCATGCTGAGAATAGAAGTGTGGTAATTTCATTGGAGGAGCAGTTTAAGGAGATGGGTAGACATGATATAATGACGCGCATAGAATCTCACCCGGCGAGTGCTGAAGTAAGTGCAGTAGCTAGAATGATTAGCTTAGCCAAGAAAGCCAATGCTAAATTACACTTTGCTCACATAAGTACTGCAGATGCAATTGAACTAATTAGAAATAATAGATCATATGTAACATGCGAAGTAACACCACACCATCTATATTTAACCCGAGAATACGCAAGACATTTCAGAGGAATTGCAATTATGGAACCTCCTCTAAGAACAAAACGGGATCTAAAAGCTCTCTGGAAAGGTATTAGAGATGGAGTTGTTGATGTAGTGGCAAGCGATCATGCACCACACGCTTTAAGCGAGAAGGAAGTTGAAGACATATGGAAAATAAAACCAGGAATTCCAGGACTGGAAACACTACTGCCCTTAATGCTAAATGCTGTAATGAGAAATTGGATAACTCTAGCTGAAATGATCAAAGTACTATGTATTAATCCTGCAAAAATATTTCGTTTAAAGGGTAAGGGATTGATTAAAGAGGGTTATGATGCGGATATTACCGTGGTTGACTTTAAAGTCATTAGGAGAATTGATTCTTCGAGGTTTAAATCAAAGGCGAAATATTCACCATTCAATGGATTTGAAGTTAAAGGCTGGCCTACTGCAACAATTATTTCGGGAACTATTGTAGCTGAAAATGATGAGGTGATTGAGCCTGCAGGCAGAATTCTTGGGAAACCAAGCTAAGTTCATAGCGGATGGCATGCTAGGTAAGATAGCTAGATGGCTAAGACTAATGGGCTATGATGTTGAGTACTCTAAGGATATCTCCGATAACCACTTAATCGATAGAGCTAGGAGCAGCAATAGGGTACTACTCACTAAGGACTTCGAGCTCTATAGGAGAGCTCGGCTTAAGGGAGTTCAGGCAGTGTATTTGAGGGGTTCATGTTTAGAGGAAGATTTAGCTCAGTTAGCTAGACTTAACTACATAACTCTGAAAGTAGACTTGAAGCGCACTAGATGTCCCTTGTGCAATGGTAGTTTGAGGGAAATAGGTCGATTTGAAGCAGCGAAATATGTTTCACCGGAAATAGTTGAGGTACATGAGCGATTTTGGATTTGTAGTAAATGCGGTAAGGTTTATTGGATTGGGAAGCACTGGATTTCTATTCAAGAGCGACTACATGAAGCTAGAAAACTGCTAAGTTCATCAAATTCAAGATAGCAATCTCAGTTCGAACCGATGAGCATGAAACATTAATATCTAAGTTTTTTAATATCACTATTACTTGATGGAAATGGCTGGGTATAAAATCAGGAAGGTCATTAAAAGGGATGGGCGAATAGTACCTTTCGATAAGACTAGAATAGAAATTGCGATATGGAAGGCTATGAAGGCGGTTGGCGTAGGTACAAGAGAGCATGCCGCTAAACTAGCTAATCAAGTAGTTGAAATACTTGAAAGAGAGTTTGGAGAGAGGAAGATACCTCATGTAGAGGAAATTCAAGATGTAGTTGAGAAGGTTCTCGTTAAGAATGGACTGTATGAAGTTGCAAAGGCATACATATTGTATAGGCAACGGAGAAGTGAGCTTAGAGAAATTAAGAAAATGCTTGGTGTTGTAGACGATATGAAGCTATCCGTTAATGCTGTCACTGTTCTCAAGAGCAGATACTTATTGAAGGATGAGCATGGAAGGATCATTGAAACACCAAAGCAAATGTTAATGAGAGTTGCTAGGCACGTTGGCCTAGTAGACATCTTCTATTATGATGAAGTTTACGATAGGGAGGGAAAACAGCCTATTCGCCAAGTAGAAGAGCCAACATATAAGCTGAGGAAGGCTGTAATTAATGAGTACGATTTGGAGATGTTGAAGCGACTTTATAATAGACTTGGTAGAGCGGGTAAAATGAAGGTTTCATTTAATGAGCTTCTCAAGTTTTTGGATGAGAAGTGGGATGAACTTTATGAGGAGGTAATAGACACCTTCTATCAAGTAATGGTTAATAGATACTTCCTTCCAAATTCCCCAACTCTAATGAATGCTGGTGCTCCTTTAGGTCAATTATCTGCCTGCTTCGTTATTCCAATAGAGGACTCGATTGAGAGCATATTTGATGCCCTGAAGTATGCCGCCATGATCCACAAGAGCGGTGGTGGTACTGGCTTTTCATTCTCAAAGCTCAGGCCTAAGGGTGATGTTGTTAAATCAACTAGTGGAGTAGCGTCTGGCCCTGTGAGTTTCATGAAAATATTCGATGTGGCAACTGATGTCATAAAGCAGGGGGGAAGGAGGCGCGGGGCCAATATGGGTGTTCTAATAGTGAATCACCCGGACATAATGGACTTCATATACGCGAAGTCCAAGGAGGGTGTCTTAACAAACTTTAACATTTCAGTGGCAGTTACGGATGACTTCATGAGGGCTGTTGAGGAGGAGAGGGAAATCGAGCTAATTAATCCTAGAACTGGAAAGCCTCAAGGTAAAATTAACGCTAAATACCTCTTCGACATGATAGTCTATAATGCTTGGAGGAGCGGCGATCCAGGCCTGCTTTTTATCGATAGAATCAATAAACACAATCCAACACCCAATTTAGGTAAAATAGAATCCACAAATCCATGTGGAGAACAGCCTTTGCTTCCATATGAATCGTGTAATCTTGGTTCAATAAATCTCTCGTTGATGGTTAAGTTGGATGAGAGCGGAAATTATGTAATCGACTGGAAGAAGCTTAGGGAGGTAGTTAAGATAGCTGTGCACTTTCTAGACAATGTTATAGATGCAAATAATTATCCGATACCTCAAATTGAGGAGAGAACTCTTCAAACTAGGAAGATAGGGCTTGGTGTTATGGGGTGGGCTGAGCTTCTATTTAAGCTTCAAATACCATATGACTCTGAGGAAGCATTGGAGCTAGCTAGGAGAATTATGGAGTATATTAACTATTATAGCAAGATTGCTTCAATTGAATTGGCTAAGCTCAGGGGGCCGTTTCCAGCCTTTAAGGGTTCGATTTACGATCAAGATCCACCTAGGTTCCCATTTGAAGCTGATGATGAGCGTAAAAGGTATACTTTAAATTGGAGTAGGCTTAGGGAGGAAGTTAAGAAGTATGGAATTAGGAATGCAACAACCACTACGATTGCCCCCACAGGCACGATAAGTATCATAGCTGGTACATCTAGCGGTATTGAGCCGCTTTTTGCGTTAGCGTTCTTTAGGAGAGTACTAGGTGGAATGAGTTTGTTCGAAGTTAATCCTGTATTTGAGGAATTCATGAAGAAACGCGGCCTCTACTCTGAACAGTTGATGAGGGAAATTGCGAGCGTCGGTTCTCTTAAGTATGTCGAGGGCATACCTGAAGATATAAAGAGGGTTTTCGTAACTGCTCTTGACATAGATGTTGAATGGCATGTGAGAATGCAAGCTGCTTTTCAGGAATTCACTGACAATGCAGTTTCTAAGACTATTAATTTAAGACCCGAAGCTACACCTGAAGATGTGAAGAGGGCGTTTTTACTAGCCTATAAGTTAAAGTGTAAGGGGATTACGGTTTACAGGTATGGTAGTAAGGGGGAGCAAGTCCTCTATATTGGTCCTCCCACCGAGAGAAAACCGAGAGGACTAATAGAGCTGGGACCAGAGGACTCTGGCTCTTGCCCCAAGGGTGTTTGCATCATTTAGTTTGAGGTTTGAGCATGGGATTAGTAATACTTTATACTGGTACTGGAGCTGGTAAAACTACTAGTGCGCTTGGCATCGCCCTAAGGGCCATTGGGCATGGCTTTAAGGTAGTGATCGTACAGTTCATGAAGGGTAGAAGGCATGTTGGAGAGTTTCTAGTTAAGAGTAAGCTGGCTCCTCAATATGAAATATACCAGTTTGGTCGCAGACAGTTTGTGGATTTGAAGAATCCTAGTGAGGAGGATAGGAAGCTAGCTCAAATGGCCCTTAAGTTTGCTGAGGAAGTAATGTTGAATAAGAAGCCGTTTCTGCTAATATTAGATGAAGTGAATTTAGCTGCTTCAATAGGCCTAGTGGATGTGAGGGATGTTTTGAACTTATTAGATAAAGCTCCCGATGAAACTCACATAATCTTAACCGGCCGATATGCTCCTCCAGAGCTGATAAATAGGGCTGACATAGTTAATCTAGTAGTGGAAGTTAAATATCCCAAAAATGTAGTTTCAGTGAAGGGTATACATTATTGAGGTGGGGTTCTTGAGCAGCTCCTTTTTAACAGATGATGAAGGCGCCTTTCTCGTTAAGCTTGCGAGAAAAGCGGTTGAAGAGTATCTGTCTAAGGGTATTCAAATTAGTGTTCCAGAAAATACCCCAGCAAAGCTGAAGGAGAAGCGTGGAGTATTCGTCACAATAAATAGGGTGGTTGAAGTGAGGGGTATGAGAACTAAGCAGTTGAGGGGATGTATAGGGTTTCCGTATCCCATTATGCCATTAGTCGAGGCCACTATTGAGGCTGCAATTAGCGCTGCTACTTCAGATCCTAGATTTAGACCTCTAGAGTTCAATGAGCTCAAGTCAGTAGTATTTGAAGTTAGCGTATTAACATTGCCAGAGCTCATCAAGGTGGATGATCCCAGGGAGTATCCCTCCAAAATAAAAATCGGGATTGATGGATTGATAGTTGAAAAGGGGCTATTTAAAGGTCTCCTTCTCCCTCAAGTGGCTGTTGAGTGGAATTGGTCACCTGAAGAATTTCTTAGTAATTGCTGCATTAAAGCTGGATTAATGCCTGATGCATGGCTTGATAG
>QMSF01000084.1 GCA_003649565.1 Thermoprotei archaeon
ACGTTTATGTACATTCCACTGGTTAACTCAAATCCTGCTGGCACTGTAACTCTCGGGTGAACTTCTATATGCCAGTGATAACTCTCGCCCTTCCATCTGGGCGGCGCAACATGAAAACCGTAGTTGTAAGGCGGATCATTGAGCACTCTTTTTAGAGCTAAAAGCATTGCTTTGAGAACTCTAGCTAAAGCCCTTCTCTCTTTTGGATGAGTATTTATAAATGAGGGTTCATGCCTTCTAGGTATGATCCAGAACTCATAGGGATAGAAGCTAGCCCATGGTGCTAGCACGACATAATGCTCATCGGCATATATGAGCCTTGGAGAGCCTATTTCAAGCTCTATTAAGTCGCAATAAATGCATCCACCACGCTCTCTATTATATCTACGAGCTGCATTTATCTCTCTTCTTATGGCTGATGGTACTACTGGAAGAGCTATCACTTGACTATGAGGATGAGCTATTGAAGCCCCAGCTTCAGGCTTGTAGTTCCTAAATAGACATACATACTTCACGCTTTTTTCATAGGAAAGCTTCGCCATAACCTCAAAATACACATCTACAACCAGTTCAAGCTGTCTTAACGTGTTGTTTGGCGGATGAGCCTTGTGATCCGGAGATTCCACTATGACCTCGTGATATCCAAAGCCACTATAGGCTGTTGTAGCGAAGAAAAGGGATTCGCCGAGCTTTTCCTCAAATGGTATGTCGCTTTTAAGAGCAGGAAACATGTTTGGAAAACATCTAATAAGCCAATCTTTAACTCTCTCATCTCCTTTATCCGTTAGCTTAATCAGCTCTCCATCTCTACGAGAATAGATAAGCCAAGCTGGAGGGGTCATGTGTTCATTACCAGGACAAAAGGGGCAAAGCGAGGTTTTACGACCTTTTTCTTTAGGCCTCTTAGCTCTATGAGGAGCTATTATGACCCAACGATCAATAGCCATGTCATGTCTAATTTCAGGTTCGCTCAAGAGGCCTCCTATCCCCCTTTCTTAAATCTTCACGATTGAAATTCATAAGTTCTTCCGCTTTAGCCTCGATGTCAAAAAGCAACATTTCTCTCTCCTCGCTTCTTCCATTCTTCTTGATATTAATCTTGATTTTTACCATTCTCAAATTTCTATCCTCCTAAATCTCGCATAGCTCTTCTTAAAGAGGAGGGGGGCTCTACTTCCATCTGAATATATTGATGTACCGCACTTAGGACATTTCTTGACGGCTAGGTCCCGGCCGCAATAGGGACAGCGCTGGCTTATGAAGGGTAATATGCTTAGGCAGCTTGAACAGCGGTCAAAAGCCAATTTAAGGTCTAAACTGCATACTGAGCATTTAATAACTCTTGATGTATGCAGTAATGTTATCACCTTCTCTAGTTCTTGATCGATCTTCGAGTCGCATTTAATAATTATCATGCGATTTTCTAGAGGCATTACTTTCAAAACTCCATCGTTAGTATTCAAGGTTATGGATTTAAGCTGTTGTTTTCCACCTTCCACTTTAGCTAGGATGTCCCAGGCTTTTCCTATTAAGTCTAAAAGTCCTGGGAAAACCTCATGAAGAGTGTCAGGGGCACCTCTAAAAACCGCATCCTCATTCTCTCTTATGCAAAGCCATTTAACACCACTCATTTTAGACAAGTAGTCGGCTATGACAATCGCTTGATACATTGAGTTCACCACGACATTTCTTGAGGCTACTTGCCACTTCATATGTCATTTGTAATGCGATTTAAGCGTTAAGAAGGCATGACGTCTAGATTGTTTATAATGTTTATTATGGAGCTGGGTTAAGCTAAAATCTGTCTTATATAATGATATAGTGAAGTCTCTAAGGTGGTAGACAATGCTGATAGGTTTGATATCCGATACTCATGACAACATCCAGGTCATAAATGAGGCAGTTAGAGTGTTCAACGCGAGGAAGGTCGAGATGGTGCTTCATGCAGGTGATTATGTTGCTCCATTTACATATAATGCTTATCGAGGTCTAAACTGCGAATTCATAGGGGTTTTTGGTAATGTCGATGGAGATAGACACCTATTAAGGGAGCGATTTTCAAGTTTAGGCTTTAAAGTTGAAAGCGAGTTTGAGGAGATTAAAGTCGATGGAGTAAAAATAGCTTTGCTTCACGGCATACACCCCCAGATAGTTGAGGCATTGGCTCTAAGCGGTAAGTATAACGTTGTGGTTCATGGTCATACGCATATGAGGAGATCAGAGAGGATAGGTGAGGCATTGGTCGTAAATCCTGGAGAGGCATGTGGATACCTCTATGGAGTTAAGTCTATAGCCATACTTGACACAGCAACGCTTAAAGTCGAGTTCATAGAGCTTTAAATATCGAAAAACGGAGGGCTAAGAGCTAGTGAGCGACGAAGATCTATGGCTGCAAATGAAGAAGCTTGAGCTTCAAAAGAAACTATTAGCGATGGCAGCTAAGAAAAGCGAGGAAAAGCGAGAAGAGCAGGTTAAGCCCAAGGACCCTTATGAGGTTATAAGGCCGCCTTTAGAGGAAAGAGCCGATGAGGTTTTGGAGGCCGCTAAAGCTCAATTCCCAAGAGTGACCAATGCCGTGATCGCAGAGCTTGCAAGATTAGCTGAGGCTGGCATAATTAAGAGGATAACGGGTCCATGGCTCATGGGGTTATTCGCGAGGCTTGGCTATAGGCCTCGACTTGAAACCAAGATCTCGATAATTTCAGATGGCAAGACAATAGACTTGAAAGAGAAAATCGCTAAGTCACTTCGAGAAGAGGAGTAATTAACGTGGATTTAACATATGCTGAATATAAGAGCTACTGGATCAACTCAATGAAAGACGCTATACAACACGCCAATCAATGTATAAAAAGCCTCAAGGGTGTGGTCACAGCTTTTAACACAAACATAGATGCTGTCAAAAACTTGAGGGAAGGTGATGTTGAGCGGCTACTAGCTAAACTCGGTATTTCACTTGAAGGTGAAACTGAAGTAGAGGAAATTTCAGAAGTTGAGCATTTATTAAGAGGCCTGCTCAAAGCCATTAGGACGGGCAATGGCTTTGAACTATCGATATCTAAACCTGAGATATCCACGTGGATTTTGACTAACATTAGAGCTGACGAGGTGAGAATAGGAGGACAAGCAGGCATAAGCGCTAATGTCCTCGCAACATTAGGAGTAGAGAGAGTCTATGTCCATGTAGCTTCAATACCAAGAATACAAGCAGAGCTATTTAAGGATCAAGGCATTTTCATACCATGTAAAAAGAATGATGCTGTACTCGCTGTACCACCACTAGAAGCCTATAATGATCAGCATGAACCTATGATCCATTGGGTCTTTGAATTCCATGAAGGCTATACCGTTAAGTTAAATGGCTCTTATATTCAGGCGCCCAAAAGCGATAGGTTCATTGCTTCCTATGATCCGCTAAATTCATCGCTATACATAGATCCAATATTTAGAGAGTTCATGAGAGATAAGGCAATAAACATAGATAAAGCGTTGATATCAGGTTTTCAGCTTTTAAAGCCGAGATACCCTGATGGTTCAACGTTTAAGGACAAAGTTTTAAGGACAAGAAGGGTCGTAGAGGAGTGGAAGTCCATTAACCCGAGCATGTGGATTCACCTTGAGCAAGCCTATATGACCAATACGGAGATCCTACGCTTTGCTGTTGAGGAGTTATCTAAGACCATCGACTCTTATGGCTTAAATGAGGTCGAGCTGGACGTATTGGTCAAAGCAATGAAATTAACGGGTGAAGTCGAGGAGGTCAACTTAATAGATAAGCTCATTTTGGTAAGTAGAACCTTGAAGCTGAAGTGTCTTGTTCTCCATACTAGGGATTTCGCTATAGCCTTAACTAAAGGAGATGTAGACCTCAAGTGTACTCGGAGAGCTTTATGGTTTGGATCTATGTTAGCTGCTACTAGGACTTTGACTGGATGTGAAACAACGATGAGTGAGGTGGTAGAGATGCTTAGAGAACGAACATTGCCTGTCAGCCTTGAAAGTTATAAGTACCATATGCAGCTGTCTAACGTCTTAAATGTTGATGCCAGAAGGGCCTTGAGAGAGGGCTTTGAACATCAAGGCTATAATATCGTATTGGTTCCAGCTCTCTCAAATCCTAAGCCTGTTAGAAGTGTTGGTTTAGGCGATACTTTTACGTCAGGCTTTCTCGTATGCACTCCATTAGCAAGTCCTAGATAGTTCTTCAGCTTTTCTCAATCCCCATTCTAGCATTTTCTTGGCTATGTCAAGATTTTCAGCTTCAGCATAGACTCTTACTACTGGCTCTGTACCTGATGGTCTTATGAGAAGCCAGCCTTTATCGGTTATGAACTTAGCCCCGTCGATTCTGCAGGTACTTCTGACATGGTATCCATCTATGCTCTTAGGCTCAAGGCTCATCAACGCCATCTTAAACCTGTCAGGCCTTGAAATGCTTATGTGACTCCTTATGCTATAAAGCAATTTATACTCTCTTTCTATCTCACGCATTATTTCTTCAATTCTCTTCTTTCCTGAGCTTGCCAGAGCTTCAACTATGTATAGACACGTCAAGACGCCGTCTTTTTCAGGTATATGCCACTTATAGCCAAAGCCTCCGCTCTCCTCTCCACCTATGACAGCCTCGCCCATCAGCAGATATGGCGCTATGTTTTTAAAGCCAACTGGAACTTCGTGGAGTTTTAACCCATTCTTCATGGCTATTTCGTCGACCATATGTGTCGTGGCCACAGTCCTAACGACGCCGCCCTTAATGCCCTTGTCAAGCATATGCTTGAGGAGAATTGGGAAGAGCGTGTTAGGCGATATAAAGTTCTTTGAGTATGCAGCAGCTCTATCTCCATCTCCATCGGTTGCAACGCCTAAATCAAAGTCCTGCATTAAAGAAGCCATATCGCTTAGAGTTTCTGGTAGAGTTGGGTCTGGCATCAAGCCGCCAAAGCTCGGATCTCTATCGCAGTGGATGCATTTTACTTCGCAGCCAGCTCTCCTTAAGACTTCATCTAGATAACCTCGAGCAGAGCCATGTAAGGGATTGGCTAGTATCTTGAGCTTAGCCCTCTTAATGACGTCAATATCTACAAGTGAGAGAGCCCACTCAATGTACTCCTCCTTGAAGTCTACTTCAGCCACTAAGCCCTTCTTTTCAGCCTCCTTTATGTCGATGGCATTAACCTCGGTCTTCGATATTAGCCATTCTATCTCTTGAGTTATCTCAGTCGATGCAGGACCACCATAGTGAGGTATGAACTTTATACC
>QMSF01000085.1 GCA_003649565.1 Thermoprotei archaeon
AAGAAGAGCGCGAAACCGCTTTTAATAGTACTCTCAGCGCTTCTCATTCTATCTCTCACAGCTGTGGTTTTCACATATCAGTTACCTGTAGAGCTTGAGATTAAAAGGAACATTGCAAGCTACAAGCAGGAAGCCACATATACATGTGTTGCCAAGCTCCATCCAAATATAATATATGAGACGACGATCTTGCCGCTTAAAGATAAGGTTTTCTTGAGGCTCGTCAAAAACATTAATGTAACGTTTACATATAGCTTTAAGTCATCGCCGCTTGGCGAGAATACCTCTATAGTCTATGAGCCGAGATTTATTGTTGAAAGCCCAGGCTTATGGTCTAAAAGCTTTAATCTTCAAGAGCCCATCAAGGTCAACTCCACGATCTTCACGTATAATACTAGCATAAACATGGGGTGGGTCAATTCCCTCATAGCAAATATTACACGTGAAATAGGAGTTCACACCTCTAAATGCGAGATACTAATCATAACTGACATTTACCTTTCAACAAATTTAGCGGGCAGAAATCTCACAAAGCATTTTACGCCAATGTTAAGACTCACATTGGAATATGGAAGCGGGATAATAACCATATCAGGCCTATCTCACGAAGATAAGTCGACCATAACTGAAACCAATAGGAAGGAGGCCTATCTTCAAGCATTTGGATTTACGGTTAAAGTATCCGATGCGAGAATGATTTCTCAAAGCCTATCCATAGCATCAATAGCAGCTTTGGGCTTCATGCTATTTATGGTAAAGCCAAAGCTTGGAGAACAAAATAAGCTCAAGACATTAATTAAGAAGTACAGCGACATTATAATAGATGTCGATGAGCCGCCCAATACATCATCACTAATACGCGTAAATTCACTTAAGGATCTATTCAAAATAGCACAAGGAATAGAAAAACCAGTTCTACATGTCAATAAGGGTGAAATCGAAGAATTTTATGTTGTAGGCGGCTCTGACACTTATTACTATAGCTATGACGTAAAGAAAGCAGAGGAACAAAGTGATATTTAGGAATAATAGGTGCGAATATTGTACGTAACTTTCTTACGTAAGTTATATATTAAGTGCTGCCACGTATTACGCGATAATGCCAAAATACTTCATTAAATTTGGAGCATGATTACATGGGAAGTAATAGATACCGTTCGAGCAATGAAATAATTTTCCTAGTCCTTAAATCATGCCTAAAACCCATGAAGAAGACCCATATCTCTTATTACGCTAATCTAAACTCTTTTCAGCTAACAAAGTACTTGACGATGCTTATTGACAATGGATTTTTAACTACGACAAAGGATAATAAGCTTGTAACTACGCATCGAGGTATGCTGCTTGTTGAAAGGCTCGAGAAAGTTTTTGAGTTATATGAAGACCCTGAAGATGAGGGCAATTCTCTAAATGATGTTAAGAAGATTTTGAGAGACGTCATTGAGGATATAGGCTATGACTTATACGAGAACTATACGATTAGAGGTATTTCAGGTGTTTCGCACCTCTTTAGCTATGTATTGAAGTTAAACCCACTTGTGGTCGTCGCTATAGGCGGATTAGCTTCAGACGACATGGAGGGCATTAATAAGATCCTCTCATTCATAGTTCAAGTAATGGATGTTGATGGCTTTGGAGTCTACATATCCATGAATAAGATAAATAAAAAGCTTAGAGCAATGCTCAACAATATACTTCAAGAAGAGGTAAAAAGGAGAATAAAGGTTGTTGACGGCACATCATCCATGGAGACGTTTAGGGAGGATCTATATACGGCTCTTTGTGATATTCCACTTTTAATAAAGTGACGACACTTTAAGGGCTAGGAAGATTGCAAATATCTTTATATAGTGTAGAGTGTTTATGATGCATGGTAGAAGTTTATGGTCAAAGAGACCAAGACTAAGATAATAGCTTCTCTAGGTCCTTCTTCAAGTAGCTTTGAAGTTATCTTAAGGTTAGCTGAGGCAGGTGCCTCGGGTTTTAGGATAAATTTTGCTCATGGAAGTCATGATTTATGGTCCTCCATTGTCAGCAACATAATGAAGGTTGAGGAGAGCTTAGGAAGACCGTTGACGCTAATAGGGGATTTGCGCGGCCCTTCAATTAGGCTTGGAGAGCTCGATAAGCCCATTCAGCTTAAGAAGGGTGATCGAGTCAAGATTGTTCTGGGCGATAAAGGCCTAGCTGATAAGCGCGAGATACCATTGCCCATCAAGGAGGTCTATGATGGACTTGACGTTGGAGACGTAATAATGATGGATGACGGGAGAGCAAAGCTCGAGGTCATTGATATCGCTTCAGGCTATGTAGAGCTAATGGCTCTTACAGATACTGTGATAAAATCCGAGAAAACTCTTGCTGTAGTAAATAAAGACTTTGATCTACCCACATTGACCGATAAAGACCTAGCTGATTTGAAATTCGCCTTAGAACACAATTTTGACTACATAGGCTTAAGTTATGTCAAGACGCCCATGGACATAGAGTCTCTACGCAGCATAATGAAGAGATGGGGCCACGAAGAGGTCAAGATAATAGCCAAGATTGAAACGAAATTAGCCATAGAAAACCTTGAAGGTATAATTGATGCTGCCGATGTAGTGCTCGTCGCTAGAGGGGACCTAGGAATGATACTGGGGTTAGAGAAAGTCCCGCATTTACAGCGCTTTATAGTTGACAAGGCAATCGAAATGGAGAAGCCTGTGATAATAGCTACTCAGCTCTTAGAGTCGATGATTGAGAGCCCCGTACCCACAAGAGCTGAGGTGGTCGACGTCAATACGGCTATATCTGAAGGAGTAGATGCACTCATGCTGACAGGAGAGACAGCCATAGGTAAATATCCTGTTGAAACGGTGAGATGGCTTAGGCGAATAATCAAAGCAGCTGAAGAAAACATATGCATAACGAGGCGTAGAACCCCTAGAAGTCTCTGGGCTAGCTTCACTAAGGGCGTAACGTCGCTTGCCGAGGATTTGCATGCCAAGCTCATGATATACAGCGTTCATGGCAATACTGCTAGGCTAACATCATTGTTAAGGCCAACCATCGATTTCTACGTTGGAACGCCCAACATCAAAGTATTAAAGCAAATAAACATATTATGGGGTGTCAAGGGCTATCTTGTCAAGGCCTCGAGTTACGATGAAGGGTTAGAAGAAACGTTCAAACTTCTCAAGCGATTAAACGAGATTAGGCTTGGAGATCTTGTAGTCCTAACCTATGGACTTAGAGGAGATGAGCAGGTAATAAGGGTTAAGAGGGTTGAAGGCTAGTAAATAACGATGTTCTCAAAGCTTTTGGGCTCGTGGGTTCCAAGAGCAGTAATTGAAGAAGTAAAACAATTATTGCCTGACAAGCCGAAATACCTCGATCTAGGATGTGGAGATGGCGATTTAACGAGCAAAATAGCTGAAATCATAGGAGCATCCCAAATTTACGGCATTGATAATGATGAGAAAGCCTTACTCAAAGCGAGTAAAAGGGGTATAGTTACGTTTAAATGCGATTTAGATAAGCAACCTCTTCCATTTAGCGATGATAATTTTGACCTCATCACAGCATTTGAGGTAATAGAGCACTTAGCGAATCCACGCAACATGCTTAGAGAGTCGCTTAGAGTTCTAAAGTCAAGAGGGCTGCTAATCATCGAAACGCCGAATGCCATGGGCTGTGCTAGTCGCTTTATAGCGGATCAGCTAAAGCTCATGGTTACCATAAGTGAATCCACAAGCCTTAAGGATCTTCTCGCTGATGCTCGTGAAGCACGAGGATTTAACCCTCAAAGCTTGAGGTCAGAGCTTATCAATATAGGTTTTAGGGTTTTGAAGATTTATGGAGTTCCGCATATCCCTCAAGGATTACAATCAACGCTAGTGGTATTAGAAGAAATAAGAGAATATGAAATTTCAACAGCCCCTCATATAGTGGCTATAGCAGAAAAGCCCTAGCTCATTCAATACTCGAGATACAACATTTTCTAGCTGGCCCGTCAAGCACAAGGATTAGCTTATTTAGGAGCTCTCTACCCATGAGTCTTTTACCAACGCCTATATGAGGAGCCTCAACGTAAATCTCAAATTCTCTGCCTTCTATCTTAGCTATGGCCCTCGCAACCCTCATAACAATAATCCCTGTTAGAGTTCTATAGCTTCTCCAATAAGTTTGAGGCAACTCTCCAACCTTAAAGAACTCGTAGTCATTTACAGTAAGCATAAGTGAACCTTCAAATCCAGTGTCAACTGGTACTTCAAGCTCTTCAGGAAATTCCTCAAGCATCATGTTATATAGCTTGATTTTAAGTACTGGATATTCTGATAATGTTGAAGCCTTGTACTTTAAGCAGGCTTCAGCTCTATAGAGCTGCCCCACCACTCAAGAACACCACTCACAGGCTTGTCTATGCCTGGTCTATAGACTATTGCGTGTTGGGCCTTAACTTCCTTGAGGGCTTTAGCTATATCCTTGACGTCATCGAAAACCCCTATGAGTTTGCCATTCGCTATCACAACATACTTTCCCACATGCTTATCGATCTCCTCCTTTAACTCTGCGAAAACTCTATTATTGAAATCCTCGATGCTCACTAAGGCTTTGCTTGATGTTGAAAGCCATAAGTCTACGGCTTCTTCAAAGGCTTTTGAAAGCGTTAATCCTCGCCTAACGGCCTCAGCTTTAAATTGCCGTATTTTCTCTTCACTAGCCTTCTTTATGACCAAGACCATTGTTTGTTCACCTAGGTAACCTGAGTATACAAGGTGAATGCTCTCCTATTAGCATTACGAGAAGTGAATTACATCTTAACTGAGCAGTTGAGCTCTAATCGAAATCTAGCTCTATTATTGCTCCTACACCTATTCTTATGTAGTTCTCGCCAAACTCCTCTTCAAATAACATTTTCGCTAAATCACCTGTACAATGGCATGGTGCTACAACTTCAACTCCAAGATCTTTAAGTTGGCTTATGATGCTTAGAACCTCATTTTCGCTATAGCCCATTAAGTGGAAGCCTCCCAAAACCATGTAGACTTTTTCGGCAATTTCCTTAGCCCTCTTGACGAGGCTCACTATACCTGGATGAGCGCATCCAGTTATGACTATCGCACCCTTAGGTGTATTGATTATTAGTGATTGCTCTTTAATCCAAAAGCCCATTTCTCCGGTTACTGCTATGCCTTCTCTAATCTTCATTGGTTTAGAAACTTCAATCACCGTGCAACCATGACTTTCCACGCTT
>QMSF01000086.1 GCA_003649565.1 Thermoprotei archaeon
GCCTAGGAACTTTGCCTTGAGTATAGCCTTTAAGGTTTCATGTTCATATTTGCTAAAGGCCATTTCAAGAAAAGCCCTAGCATCTCCACTTACAGTTCTAGCTATTGAGTGTAAAATTTCCGCAAAACGATTGAATAGGTGCTTTTCAAGTTCTTGAGGGTCATTTGTTTGAGGTATATCTCGCGCAATGTCGCTTATTGATTGTAGATGTGCCATGGCTTGATAGAAAGTTGGTGCTCTAAGCATTGCTTCGTAGTCTTCAAGCTTTAACATGAATGCTCTTTTTGCTCTGATTCTCGCAACGCCATATGCGTATTTCGAGGCGCTCAACTTGGCTCCACTCCTTAGCTCGGCGCAAGGGCGCTGCAGTTATAGCTTCGCGTGAGTTATAGGTTTAATGCTTTTATGAGGTCGTCTAATCCTAGGCCTGTCTTTGCGCTTGTCAATACCACTTTGGCTTTAGGGTTGACTTTTCTTACATCCTCCACTAAAGCATACGGGTTTACGTCGAAGGCATTTGCAACATCTACTTTGTTTATGACTACTACGTCTACGTCTCTAAATGATAATGGATGCTTAGCTATCATATCTCCTCCTTCACTCACACTTACTACAACGACTCTAAGATGAGCGCCAAGGGGGAATTCAGCTGGACATATCAGATTACCGACATTTTCCAATAAGAGAAGATCTGTATTTTCTAAATCTATGGCTTGAAGAGCTCGCCTCACTAATTGTGCATCTAGATGACACTCCTTTCCAGTATTGATTTGTATAGCTTTTACCCCATGTCTTGAAATTCTATTAGAGTCTATGGATGTGGAAACGTCTCCCACTATCACTGCTATCCTGTACTTATCCTTGATCCTATCTATCAAGGCTTCAATTAATGACGTCTTACCTGCTCCTAGAGAGCCCATGAAATCTATCGCTTTAACACCATGTTTATCAAGTAATTTTCTATTTTCAAGAGCTATTCTCCTATTGAATTCTAATAGGTCATGTTCAACCTCAACGTCTATGGCTTCTCCCTCTGTTTGCTTTATGGTCTCTTGAGTTTCGATTATCGATAGGTCTTCTAGTGTTGTAAGTGCTCTGTTAATGAAGAAAACCGTCATGTCAATTCTCGGAATTAATGATGATCTTTTAGATGACAATGCGTTTCTTATTGATAAAATGTCGTTAAGCACTCTCCTTAAAGACTCTTTAGCCTTATCAATCATCGCGTTTACTTCATTAGACATATCAAATCACCTATATGCCGAGGACCTTAACTTCGACAATATCGTTTTCTTCGATGAAATTTACGTCCTCGGATATCTCAATATATCCATCAGCTTCAGCAAATGTGGTCACTGATTCTGAGCCCTTGAGTATTGGCTGGGCTAAAAAGCCATCTTCTGAAGACAGTAGTTTGACGTAGACTATTTCCCTTCTACCCTCAAAGCTTACTACCTTACGAGCGAGACGTGCCCTTAACTTGAGCTCTTTGATAGAGGTATTAAAGATTGTGTTTAAGAGCCATGGCTTGACTAATAGCTCTAGAACCGTAAAGG
This sequence comes from Thermoprotei archaeon, assembly GCA_003649565.1. The sequence continues at coordinate 1,557 of QMSF01000086.1, forward strand.
CCGATGTCGGATTGCCAGGAAGACCAAAAATTGGTTTTCCATCTATTATGGCTACGAGTGTAGGCTTGCCAGGCTTTAAGGCTAATCCATGGAATATTATTTCTCCTTCTTTACAATGCAATATTTGAGTTAAAGTTTGATGTAGAATGTCGCCTTCGCCCTTTGATGTACCTCCAGAGATAAAGATCATGTCGCTCTTCGCAAGAGCCTGGAGTATCTTGCTTTGAAGGTCTTCAACAGTATCATCGGCTATTCCTACTATGTAAGTTTGCAAGCCCAATCTTCTTAGATACGAAGATATCAAATGACTGTTAATGTCGTATATCTTGCCTCCTCTAAGAGGCTGCCCGACATTAATGAGTTCAGGGCCAGTTGATATTATTGAAGCTTTGAGAGCCCTATAGACTTTGATTTTGTCACGTCCAATAGCTGCAAGCAGCGATATCTCCTTTACATTCAATATCGTGCCACGCTTCAGTAGGCATAAACCTCTTGGTATGTCAGAGCCACGACGTACTATGTTATTATGTGGAGGGACCGCTTTGTAGATGTAGATATGCTCATTCTCTTGAGCAGTATCCTCAATCATAACTACAGCATCAGAACCCTCAGGTATAGGCGCTCCTGTAGGTATGTATGCGCATTCTCCATCTGATATTGAGAAGGTAGGTATTTCTCCAACTTTTACATGTCCTTTTAATCTAAGTTTTACTGGGCTGAGCTCTGATGCCGTAAAAGTGTCCTTCGCCTTAACAGCATAACCATCTCTACTGCTCTTGTCAAAAGGAGGTAACTCGATATCGCTAATAACATCTTCAGCCAAGATTCTTCCTAAGGATTGTAGCAAACTTACCTCTTCAATGTGTAGGGGTACCTTAATGTTTGCCAATTTATTTAAAGCTTCATCTAAGCGTATCAGCTTCAATGGTTTTAACCCTCCAATAAGTATACATCTACGACATCACCTTCATTCAAGGAATCCAAGTCCTCATTTAAGACTACATACCCTTGGGCTTTACATAAGGAAGATAAAATGCTAGCGCCACCAGCAGCTATGGGCTCAGCTTCTATATAGCCATTAGATTCCTTAAGCAGAACTCTAACGTAGACTCTTTTACCTACTTCACCTGCTATTCTTCTTCTTAATCGAGCCTTAACTACAGGCTTAAATGTCTTCTTTATTTTGTATATTGCCTCTATGAGGGGGGCAACTATCTCTAAAAAGGAGAAGAAACAAGCCACTGGTGGACCTGGAAGACAGAAAACAGGTTTATTGTCTATATTTAGTGCAGCAGTCGGCATGCCAGGCTTCATTGCTACTCCATGGAAGAGTAGGTTTCCCTCTTTAGCTAATGTGCGAGGTATTATGTCCGTCTGGCCAACGGACGTCCCTCCAATGAAGATCGTGATGTCAAATTCCTTAAGACCATAATCTAAGGCTTCAAGTATGTCTTTAATAGATGAAGTTATGGGTGACTTGGGATATAGCCATGGCTCTGACAGCTTTCTCTTTATCAATCCGTAGAGTACGTAGCTTGACGAATCATAAATCTCTTGGTGTGTAATGGGTTTGCCAGGTGCTACCACTTCTTCCCCACTGCTTACCACTAAAACCTTAATTTTTCTATATACGGGCACTCTTGTTAGACCACAAGAAGCAATAAGGCCCATATGCTGAGGACCTATAATCGTACCCTTTTCCACGATTATTTCGCCCTTCCGTACGTCCTCACCTTTTCTCGAAATATTCTTAAAAGGTGATATTGGGCTATATACCTCAATAAAACCATTTGCTTCAGAAACAACTTCAAGCATTACTACAGCATTAAGAGAATCAGGTACAGGCTGGCCTGTCGATATTTTGAGCGCTATGTCATCTTCGCAGAACATGCCCTCTGTTGGTTCAAGCTTCTCTATAACCCTAAACCTCTTAGGGTTTAGCTGTGATGCCTCGAAAGTAGCTTCAGCTTTGACTGCATAACCATCAACTGCTGATCTATTAAAATGGGGTACGTCCATCGGAGCAATTATGTCGCAGCATGTTACTCTACCATAAGCCTCGGTTAAGGATACTTCTTCAATTGATGGTTCTAGGTTTTTAAAGGTGTTTAACAATATGCTTACGGCTTCACGAACTTTAACAAGCTTTTTAAAGCCATGTGAGACTGACATTTTTAGCACTGTTTTTCAGACATTTCTTAAGGTTTAAATAAGTTTGACTGAAAAGTTACGCATTATGAAGATCGTTGTAGCTATAACTGGTGCTAGTGGAGTCATTTATGGTGTGAGATTAGTTGAATACTTACATGCAGCAGGACATGAAGTTCACTTGATATTGACTAAAGCTGGGATTAAAGTTTTGAAGCATGAACTTGATCTTGAAGCTGGTGACCTAGAAGATAAATGCACTAAGATTTATAATGAAGATGAAATTGATGCTGCTCCATCAAGCGGATCTTTTTACTTTGACGCTATGGTCATTGCTCCCTGCAGCATGAAGACATTGGCTTTAATAGCACATGGATTATCAAGTAATCTGGTTGCTAGGGCTGCCGATGTGGCTTTAAAGGAAAGAAGGAAGCTTATACTTGTGACGAGAGAAACTCCTCTCAATAGAGTACACATAGTGAATATGTTAAAGGTAAGTGAGATGGGTGGTGTTGTGCTTCCAGCATGTCCAGCCTTTTATCATAAGCCAAAAAACATAGATGAAATCATCAATTATGTAGTTGGAAAAATATTAGATCAGCTTAAAATAGAGCACAACTTATTTTCACGGTGGAAGTGACATAATGACTGTAACATTTTTTCAGTACTTTATAAAGGCCCGCTATTTGTTTAAATCGCTCTTGAGGAAGCCCAGAAAGCGAGTATAGGGAGGTCAACTTTATCGTGACTAAAGTTAAGCTCTACGTTTCTCCGCAATGCCCTCGATGTGAAGTGCTTAAAAAGGCGTTAAACGAAATGGGCGTGAAGTACGATGTACTAGATATTTCTGAGAGCGACGTAATGGCGGATCTAGTTATGAAGGACATATTCTTAACAGAAACACCAGCATTAGAATTGGGGAATCGATTTTTTTATGCTGAAGACCTCTTTAATGGTGATAAATTATTGATTGATAAATTACGTGAAATACTCAAGTCGAAGGAGGAAGGATAATGGCGTCACGAAGAAATAGCAGAAGAGCTGCACTAAGAGCTAAGCAAGCTTCATTAGAAGCATGGCTTAAAGCCGTGTCACATTATGTAGCTGGTAAACCGCTTGTCAGGACAACCGACGGCTACATGGTTCCATGGGACAGAAGCGCTATAGTCAAGCAACTATTGAGGGAAACGAAGCTTGCTGAAGAATTCTTTGATATTCCACCAATAAGCCCTAAAGAGGCTGAAGACATAGCTCGTGAAGTCGAAAAGAGAATTCTTGAAATGAAAGCTAAGTTTGTAAGCGGAGCCCTGATAAGAGAACTTGTAAACAACATCTTGCTTGAAAGATCAGATAAACACCCAGAATACGTGATTTACAGGAACATTCTTACAAGGGTTGGCGCGCCAGTTTAGGATGCTTAGCTCATGGATTTAGGGCTTGGATTTGAATCTAAGGAGAATGGTAACTTACAGCCCAAGACGGTGACAACGCATAAGAAA
>QMSF01000087.1 GCA_003649565.1 Thermoprotei archaeon
CCCCCATATATTGCTCTATGGGTTTTGGATTAGCTGATGCCAGTGAGGCGACTTTAGCCATATCTAGGCTACTTCCTCCTCCAAATCCTATAATGAAGTCAGGCCTCCTCGAGGTCATTATGTTGTTAATGTAGTCAGCCATCTCTTCGGCATGGCTAATCGTTGGTTCAGGTGTGACCTTGCTGTAAACCTCAAATTCCACGTTGGCTTCATTTAGCTTCTCCTCGATAATCCTTAGTCTACCAGACTCAGTAGCATCCTTGCCTGTCACTATGAGGGCCCTCTTGCCAAGGCTCTTCGCCACCCCGCTAAGCTTTTCAATGGAGTTTACGCCCATTATTATCCTTGATGGCATTCTTAGCGTGGAGACCCTGAATATGGAGGGCACGCTCAAATGCCCACGCTCCATTACTAGATTGCAAGGCTAAGAATATTAAATGTTCAACAAGCTATGCTCATAAGGGCGAAGATTAGCAAACCGATTAGCTTATCAGCCTCCATAACCTTCAATAGCAAGGCGGGGTTCCCTCTTGAAGATTTCATTAGAGACTTTGAGCTTAGAGTTCGTCGACGACTTTAAGGAGCTTAGAGTCGACAACAGAAGTTATGAGCCGAGTGTAAGGTTTGTAGAGGACTTAAAACCCGTTCTCTTAAGCGAAGTCAATGAAGGCTTGAGCAAGGAGCCTGCTTACTTCATGTTTAGGGGTGTATGGCGTCGAGGTGATGAACAGCTTTTCACAATGTTCTGTTTGCGATATGACATAACTGTGATACCTCCAAGGACTTTGGGCAAGGAGTATGTTAAAACCTTCGGTCACTATCATCCAATACCCTATGGCTCACAGTCATATCCTGAGGTATACGAGGTTCTCTATGGCGAAGCCCATTATATACTCCAACGAGAAGACAACGGAGCCATAGTGGATGTAGTGTTAATTAAAGCCAAAGAGGGAGATAAAGTTTTAATACCTCCAAACTATGACCATGTAACCATAAACCCTTCAAGCAAGCCCCTCATAATGGCTAACTTGGTCTCCTCAACATTCAAATCCATTTACGATGCATATAGACTAAAGCGTGGAGCAGCGTTCTACGAGCTTATAGACGGCTCCTTAATTCCAAATAAGAATTACAAAGGTCGCTTAGAAATTAGGGAGATAAACCCTGTAAAGGTAATACCGAATGCACCTCCTGGAGATATCTACACATCATTTATTAGAAGCCCAGTAGCCTACAGATTCCTAAATAGCCCAGCTCTGACTCCTAGGGTTTGGTAGAATGAAGGTTGCATGTCTATGTGGTGGAGTTGGAGCTGCTAGATTTCTTCAAGGATTAGTTCAAGTGGTTGAACCTTCAAACGTCACGGCAATAGTAAATACTGGCGACGATATCGAAATTAATGGCCTCATGATATCACCAGATGTAGACATAGTAATCTATCATTTAGCTGGTGTTGTTGACGAAGCTAGAGGATGGGGGCTAAAGGGCGATACTTTCAATTGTCTCAAGGCAATGGAGAGGTTTAATCTCGAAACATGGTTTAAGCTGGGGGATATGGATCTAGCAACTCACATATTTAGGACACTAATGCTCAGAAGAGGCTGGAAGCTAAGTGAAGTGACTGATGCCGAGCGTAGAGCTTTTGGCGTTAAATCTAAGGTCATACCCATGACCGACGACAAGGTGACAACAATAGTTAAAGTCGAAGGCAAATGGGTTCACTTCCAAGACTATATGGTAAAAATGGCGTATCAAGGCGTTGTTGAGGGCGTGGGCTTCAAGGGAATTGAGAAGGCTAAGCCTGCTCCAGGGGTCATCGAAGCCTTAGAGGAAGCTGATGTAATCATAATTTCACCTAGCAATCCCATAGTGAGTATTAAGCCCATATTATCCATACCAGGGGTATGGGATGTCGTGGCAAAAGCAGAGCGAGTCGTGGCAATAAGCCCAATAGTTGGAGGAAAGACCATTAAGGGGCCAGCAGATAAGCTAATGGCAGCCCTAGGCTTCGAAGTATCGCCTAAAGGAGTAGCCGAGGTATATAAGGGCATTATAAAGTACATGGTCATAGATCAAGTAGATGCTCATTATGCACCTCAAATAGAGCAAATGGGTATAAAGGTTGGAGTGACAAATACAATTATGAGAGACCTAGAAGCTAAGAAGGCTCTAGCCGACTTTACCTTGAAGCTGGCTTTAGGTTGATAGTCATGTCAGTTATCGAGAAATACCCCATAGTCGTAGTTATTGAGGGGTTAGGTAAAGCTGAGGGAGAGCTCGTTAGAACTTATGCGCCTCTCACGATATCCAGCATTGTTAAATCCCTTCCTTTAAGATCGAGAGCTTACAAGCTCCCTGATAGGGTATACCTCTCCATAGGCCTCGCAATGGACGTTGAAAAACCTCGACAACAAGCTTCAAGAGGTGACATAGCGTTTTGGCCTCAAGCCTCTGCAATAACCTTTTTCATAAAGGACGTCAAGCTGACTCAGGCTGTAAGCCTCATAGGTAAAATTACAAGCGGCATTGAGCTAATAGAGAGAGCACCTATGGGGACTCCAATGCTAATACAATTGGCGAAATAGCTACATTTACCTATGTTCTTGAGCAAAAGCCGTGAATGGTGGGGGTTCCTCTAAGCTTATAATCGGGATAGTAATCCATCCAGGCTTAGAGCCATCTGAAACCATTAAATGCTCCTTGTTTTCTTCAGTCCTAATTAGGAGATACTTGCCATTGAGCTTGTCCTCACTCACATAGTAATAGAATATTGGCAGGCCGTACATGTTATAGTAATCATGATAGACAGCAAACAATCCGTAAATGTGCTTCCCTCCATGCTCAAAGTGTATGATGTAGACTGATTGACCAAGAGTTGACATGGAGGCTGCGAACCTAGCCAGGTCATTAAGGCTCTTAACTCTCACTAATGCTGTAGGCTCTATTTTCCTCTTTTCGGACAATGCTATCCCCCTCACAAAGCCTTTTAGAAGACTTATAAGCTTTAAACAGCTTCTTAGAGCCAAATCAGCTCATGTAGCCAGCTTCTCTTAAGAGATTAAGGGCGTCTTCGTACTCTAAATCTCTCCATTCAGTATAGGCATCTGCAACTGCAAACCAAGGTCCAGATCGCACGTTTAAGCATATTATAAGGTCAACCTTATCTGAAAGCCTTAAGAGGGAGTCAAGACATCCCGTTGGAACAGCTATAACTATCTCTTTTGCACCCCTTGACTTGACGAAGTTTATCGCAGCCATCATGGTGTACCCGGCTGCTACTCCATCATCAACTAGGATTACTCTAAGATCGTCATATGAAGGGTATTCCCTGCCTCCTCTCAGTACCTCATTTCTCTTCTTAATCTCATCGAGCTGCTCTTCTATGGCCTCTTTAACATCATGATCGCTTAAACCTATGGTTCTAGCGAAGACCTCATCAACAAAGTAATGTCCATCAGGACCTACAGCTCCAAAGCCAGCTTCTCTATTCCATGGTATTAAGAGCTTTCTGCAAATCACTATGTCGAACTTCGCGTTAAGCTCTTTTGAAACCATGATTCCAACTGGTATTCCGCCCATGGGTACTGCTAAGATGTAATCAGCTTTCTTGAGAATCTCACGGCAGGCAAGTCCTAGCTCTCTTCCAGCGTGAAGCCTATCCTTGAAGACGTATAGTTTGCCTAAAAGCTCCTCATCGTATATAATCTTGCCTCTTCGAGCTAATTTCAATAACGTCTTTCCTCCATTCTCTAAAGCGTTCTCAGATCAACCACCTTCTTAGCTTTTCCTCCAGCCTCGCTTGCAAGAGCCCCTTCTTCGCATAACTCCACATTCATTGTCAGCAGCGTTTCCTCCTTTAATCTGCTAGCTATCTCTCTTTTCGCAGCATCTAAATCGCCTTTCTTCAAGAAGTCCTTGTCGACCTCAATTCTAACGGTTATTCCGTCTACCCCATAAAGCACTATTTGGAATTCGCCTGTGGTGTATGGGAATTGCATGATGACTTTCTCAACTGTCGATGGGTATAGGCCTACGCCTCGAACTTTAATCATGTCATCTAGCCTACCCTTAATCCAAGAAATCTTTGGATGAGTTCTGCCGCAACCGCATTTCTCGTAAGGTAGCATTTTAGCGATATCGCCAGTCCTGTATCTTATGAGCGGAAGAGCCTCTCTCCACAAGTTGGTTATCACGATTTCTCCTTCCTCACCTGGGCTTAGAGGCTCTCCAGTCTTAGGATCCACGATTTCAATTATGAAGCTATCAGCCCAATAATGCAAACCATTTTTCTCAGAACACTCTATAGCTATCCCCGGCCCTCCTGCCTCGGCCAAGCCATAATTATTGTAAGTGTCTATTTGGAGGCCTTCCTCAATTCTCCTTCTAGTTTCTTCAGTCCATACCTCAGCTCCAAGCACACCAACTCTAAGCTTAAGGTCAATCTTCGGCCTATACCCCAAGTTATGCATGGCTTCGATAAGCCTTAAAACGTAAGATGGAATAGCATGGAAGCTTGTAGTTCCAAATTCCTTCATTGCTTGAAGTTGCCTTTCGGGTGATGCTGGTCCAAACGGTATTACTGTGGCTCCAATCTTCATAGCTCCCTCGACATAGCCGAGGCCTCCAGTAAACATTGCCTGCTGAGTTGTATTCTGAAATACATCCCCCTTACCTATTCCAGCACACGTCAAATTCCTAGCTATCAAGTTCATCCAATACTCGAAGTCTCTCGCTGTATAACATGAGACAACGGGTTTACCCCTGGTTCCCGATGATGTGTGAACTCTAACCACTTCACTTAGAGGCACAGCAAGCAGACCATAAGGATAATTCTCTATGAAATCTCTTTTGTAAGTAAAGGGGAGCTTTCTCAGATCTTCAATTCCTTTAATGTCACCCGGCTTGACGCCCGCCTCCTTGAATTTAGCCCTATAAGCAGGAACCTCCCAAGCCTTTTTAACGATCCATCGAAGTCTGCGAGACTGCTCCTCCTCGAGTTCCTTGATTGATTTAGTCTCCCATTCTTTGTCCCAAAATTCAATTTCCTTCAACGTATTTGTCCTCCAAGTGGACGTAGCAGTTAGTATAGACC
>QMSF01000088.1 GCA_003649565.1 Thermoprotei archaeon
CTATTAGCCCTTGAGATCCATTTTCTTGTCTATCACCTATTGCACCAGTTATTGCTAGATAAGCAGCTATGTGATCTTCAGCCTTCATTTTCTTAGCTACGAGGTATGTCAAACCTGATGCACTAACTTCTTTGCTACCATCTATTCCTATTACGTGAGGATTAACTTCATGGATATTAGATTCATGCTCTTCGCTCCTTAATGGAGCATGATGATCAAGAATACTGGCAGGCTTGAGCTCATTTTTTGCAATAATGTTTATTGCAGCACTCCCCAAGTCAGTAAATATGTAGTAATCGCCTTTAGGTATTCTTCTTAATGTTTCTTCGTCAGCTTGATCTATAACTCTTATAATGAACATCCTTTCATTTTTCAGTAAAGCCCTACCGATTATTGATGCAGCAGCTAATCCATCAGCATCGTAATGCGTCACTATAACATAAAGGTTGGCAGAGCTTCCTTCTATGCTTTCAGCTACTTGCGAAACTACATGATCTAAAGATACTATGCCCTCACGATTTACATTAGCTGAAGCCATATCGAGCTCAGCTTAAGGTATTAAGCTTATTTTCTCAGGTTCATACTTCCAGTCTGGTGGTAGTACTCCTTTCCGTTTATAGTACTTTGCAAGTCTATGAATTTTGGATTCAATAAGTTGAAGACCTCTTAACGAGAAGTAGTCTTTAGGATGCTCTTCGAGATGACGCCTGATCCTTATGGCCCTCTTTATTAAATTAGCGAGATCTTCAGGTAATTGAGGTGCTAATCCCTTTTCTGCAAGTACCTGAGTAATTTTCTTACCTATTATTGCTTTAGTTAGCGCTATGCCATGTTGATCTCTAAGTAAGATGCCTATCATTGATGGTGAATAACCCCTTTTAGCATAGTCAACTATGAGAGAGACTACTTCATCCTCTGATATCTTCAATTTTGCCGCTGCATCACTCGTTATAGGTCTTGTAGAGTGAGACTTACCTTTCTTCTTGTTCTTCCGCATATCGCTTTGCCACCTTTCAGTTAGTCTCTATGGAAGGTACACATAAATATTGCGTGTAATCAGTTATAGTTCTATGGAGCGACGTATAGCATATGTAACCAGCAATCCCAATAAAGCAAATGAAAGTGTCTCAATTCTAAGAGAAATGGGCATAAATGTAGAGCCTGTACTTGTCAAAATCCCCGAGATACAATCCGATGATCTAGTAGAAATAGCTAAGTTTAGAGCCAGAGAGGCTTACCGAAAATTAAAGAGGCCAGTTATAGTGGAAGATGCAGGCTTATTCATTGATGCGCTTAACGGTTTCCCTGGACCTTACTCCTCATACGTCTTTAAGACTATAGGAAACAATGGAGTACTAAAAATAATGAAGGGTATCAAAAATCGAAAAGCCATATTTAGATCCGTTATTGCCTTTCATAATGGGAAGAGAATACTTACGTTTGTAGGTGAAGTGAAAGGAAAAATATCCTTTAAACCCAAAGGGTCTTCATGGGGGTTTGATCCAATATTTGAACCAAAAGGGTTTAAGGGTTTGACTTATGGTCAATTACCTCCTGAGGTTAAGAACAAAATATCCCATAGAAGGAAGGCCCTTGAAAAGCTAGCTCGTTACTTACTGGGGAAGGCTAAACATTTAAAAATGAAGGGAGGCTAACGCTCTTTGCTTAGAGGAAGGGGGTTTAGGCTTGTCAAGAAAACCAGTAGATGCTGGCTCACTTAAAGAAGGATCCTTTATAGTAATTGATGAAGAGCCATGCAAAATAGTTGAAGTAGAAAAATCAAAGCCTGGAAAACATGGCTCAGCTAAAGTGCGTATTACTGCTTTAGGTATATTTGATGGTGTTAAAAGAAGCATAGTCGTACCAGTAGATCAAAGAGTCGACGTCCCAGTCGTCGAAAAGAAAGTCGCTCAAGTAATATCAACAACACCCTCAACAATACAATTAATGGACCTCTCAAGCTACGAAGTCTATGAAGTGCCTAAAGAAACTATAGAGCCCGATATAGCCAATAAACTCTCAGTTGGAACTGAAGTAGAGGTATGGGAGATACTTGGAAGAAAGAAGATAATGCGGACACGCTAAGTATAATGGCTACTTAAGGTGATGAGCATTAGGAATACAGCGTGTAAGCATTATAGCAAGGAGAGATCTAAAAGCAGCCCTAAGAGTAGTTGAAAGCATATTTTTCTATCTAAAAGATAGAAGTATTGAAGTATTTATCGATGAAGAACTGGCTAGATCATTTAGAAGCCCTGAAATAAGAAGTTCAGCTTCAACAATTGATACATTGAAGAAGGCCGACGTCATTATAACGGTGGGTGGCGACGGAACAATATTACGAGCCATTAGAAGGCTTAAACCGCCCCTTAAAATACTAGGGGTAAACATGGGCTCTATGGGGTTTCTATGTGAAGTAGAGCCTAAAGAAGTAACTGAAGCACTAGATAAATTGTTAGCAGGTGAATATCGAGTGCAGAGAGTGCACCCTCTATCAGTGCAAATTGATGACGTCGATGTAGACCAAGCATTAAATGACGTCTTAATCTTCACGCCTAAACCAGCTAAGGTCTTAGACTTCACAGTAAAGGCTGATGGAGTAGAAATATTCAGTGGCAGAGCTGATGGGGCATTAATTTCAACTAATGTCGGCTCAACAGCCTATGTAATCTCGCTTGGTGGCCCTCTCGTCGATCCCGATGTTCAATGCATTGTGACAATAATATTAAATCCTCTTAAGCTCGGCGTAAGACCCTTTGTCCTACCTCCAAGTAGTGTGATTCAAATATCATTCCCACGACGAAGTAGAAAAGGAGCAGCCATATATTCTGATGGAGTATTAACAAAGATTGTAGGATCAAAGAGCCTCATTCAAGTAAAAGCTTCGCCAACGTACATAGATTTCATAAGGATAAAAGACCTTAAGAGCACGTTTTATAGGAAATTCTATGAAGTACGTATTCGTGGAGGTAAAGAACCCCAATAAACAAGAAGATAAAGAGAAAGTAGTAGTTGATACTAGTGCTCTTTTAATTGACAATGCCATAGAGTACCTGCAGAAATATCAATGTTATACTACGCCTGAGGTTATTGATGAAGTAAGGACCATAAGACATAAAGTATGCATTGAAGCACTCATCGACCTTAAAGTTTTAGAGATTATAGAGCCAAGTGAAGAATACGTAGAAAAGGTGCTAAAAACTGCAAAGACAACAGGAGACATAACATCGCTGTCAAAAACCGATATAAAAATATTGGCTTTGGCTTTACAGCTTAAAGAACAAAATGTTAATCCTATAATCTTAACCGACGATTATACGGTACAAAATCTAGCATCTCGCTTTAAAATAGTATATCGAAGCTTAAAGATAAAATCCATAGAAAAGCGCATAAAATGGCGCTATAGATGCACTGCATGCAACAATACATATGACGAACACCTAGAGGAATGCCCAGTCTGCGGCCATAAATTGAGAAGGGAAGTTGCGAGGTATGAGAAATTATGATCCCTCATTATCAACCTTCTGAGGCTGCTATGAGGCATCTAGCTCAAGTATACGAAGAGGCACTTGATCAAGTCATAACAGCTCTATCATCTCCAGGATCATGGTACACCATAAGGATCAACACTTTAAGGACAACTCTCGATAAAGTCGAAGAGCACTTTAAAGCTCTAGGCTTCGAAGTAAAGAGTCTTGAGCACCTTGATGATGTTATGTTAGTGAAAGTCTTAGGCCCTTATGACATTCCAGAGCTTGAGAAGAAAGTTGTTGTAGATAAGTTGACCGCTGAGTCAGTCATGGTTGGTGCTGATGTATATGTACCTGGAATAAGAAAAATGGAGAAAATTGACAAAGGAGACATTGTAACGATAGTGGATCCTCGCGGAAACCCTGTAGCTATAGGGAAAGCCATGATAAGTTCCCGCGATGTAAAGTTCTTAAGGAAAGGATTAGCTGTAAAAACTCTAACATCAATTTATAAGCTGCCGCCCATAAGAAGTCTTGACATTTACACCTCAGGTGCAATATACCCTCAGTCGCTACCCTCAATCTTAGCTGTCAGAGCCCTAGACCCGCGAGAAGGCGAAGTTATAATTGACTTAACTGCATCACCTGGCGGTAAGCTTACTTATGCAAGCCAGTTAATGAGGAATAAAGGTCTAATAATAGGTATAGATCGTTCACCAGGCAAAATAGAAATCTTAAATGAAAACATACGTCGCCTAGGTATAAAAAACGCCAAGACCCTTTGCCTCGACTCTAGATATGCCGACTTAGAGTTACAAGAGCTAAAAGGGAAAGTCGATGCAGTCATAGTCGATCCTCCTTGCTCAGCATTGGGTGTAAGACCTAAGCTTTATGATGAGTTGACGGATAAAAGCATTAAAGACTTAAGCGAATATCAAAAACAATTCATTAAATCAGGATTTAATTTGCTCAGGAAAGGTGGCAGACTACTTTACTCGGTATGTACCATGTGCATAGAAGAATGTGAAAGCAACATAAACTACGCCGTAGAGCAGCTCAATATGCAACTCCTTGAAACCCCAAGATTAATGGGAGATAAAGGATTGAGGAAGTACTCGGAACATGCAGATAAAATGGTTAGATTTCATCCTCACATCCATGATACGCCAGGTTTTTTCTATGCAATTCTCGTAAAAGAATAATTTCACTTTTTAAATAGAATCTCGCCTTGCACTTTATTTCTTATGAGTAAAACCCTATGGTACGGGATGATTTTTTCGCTGCCATCAGAATCCCTAAATCTAAATCCACCCCTAAAAATCCCTACGATATCCAATGCAGATATCACTTTAACGTCATTCGGCGCACCTCTATGCAAAATATAAATCTCGTAGTCCTCGGGCTTGAAATCCCTATGCCACATAATCTTGTTTAAAAGAGCCCTAATGCGTGAAACCATAACACCTCGCCTTAATCTGCCTCTTTAAACCTCCTAATTTATTTAAGATCAGCACGTTATCTGTGGGATCAAGATTCTTAAGCATGAAATTCCTAAACATAACCTCAAGAAAGGACATATTTTGTGACTTTTTAAGATAACTC
>QMSF01000089.1 GCA_003649565.1 Thermoprotei archaeon
CTCATAAACCTTTTCGAGTTCTTCCTCTTTTTCAATAAGCTTCGCTGCTTCCCTTTCTACTCTTTCAGCTAAAAGATGTTCTTCAATCGTCTTTTTCTCTCTTAATCTACTCTTTAATTTATCTTTCTATTCTTCCCTTCTGGTTTTTAATTTAGATATCTTTTCCCTGATGCTCCTTATATGCTCATTAATTTCTCTTCTCCTTTCAAGAAGGACTTCGAGTTTCTTCTTAAGTTCCCCCAACTTCTCTTTAAGACCTTCTAGTTCTTTCCTTACAGCTTCTAAGCTTTCAACAGCCTTTTCATAAGCTTCCTCCTTTGCTTTAAGCTCCCTTTCTTTTTCATCTAGCTTTTCGGCTACATGCACCAAGGATCGGATCTCTTCGATAAGTCTAACCATTCTCTTTTCTTCTTCAAGAGTTAAAGTTGAGGTTTGATATTCCCATTCTAAACTTTCTAATTGATTTTTAAGCTCTATTGGGTCTCTTCGCCCCAACTTTAATCTTAAATCCTTTGCTTCCCTCCTTAGCTTTGTAATTTCTCCTCTTAACTCTCTTAGCTTCTCTCTTTCTTTAGCAGCTTCATTTTTTCTATTAGAAAATTCGATCCTTACATTACTTATTTCGCTCTTTAAATTGGCTATTTTATTATTAAGATCCTCCTTCTTTTCCTTTTCTTCTCGAAGCTCTTTATAAAGAACGTCAAGCTCCTCCTTAATCTTCTTTAATTCACTTCTTAACCTAAGCTCCTCTTTGTCAAGTCTCTCTTTCTCCTCACTCCTCATTTTTTACACCCTTAATTCAGTACCATGCTTCATCGACCCTAAATGGGCCAACATCAACGAACTCTTCTTCGCCGCCAGCGAAGATTCTTTGAAGATAAGCAAATAGATCATCTATTCCTTCGCCTGTCTTTGATGAGACTGGTATTATATGCGTTAAGCTTTCGAGCTCCATTAATGCATTCATGATACTTTGACTAAATGAGCCAAGTAATGCATTTTCCTCTTTACTCATAACAGTGTAAATATAATCTACATGCTCAAACCATTTTGCAGCGATTTCACGGTCTTTCTTCGTTAGAAGATCGGATTTAGAAAGCACATTGACTTGAGGTTTCAATAGTCTGAATTGTACAGAAGCAGATAGTAGAAGTGAGGCTGTAAGGCTGCTGGGCCTTCTCATGAGGCTTGCATCAACAAGATAGACAACAGCTGTTCTTTCAGAACATAATGTTGAGATTATAGCTCTACCAGCCTCTCTAAAAGCGAAAAGCTCCATCTGGCCTGGAGTATCTACTAGAATGTATGTGGGAGTATCTTTTTCAGCTTCTTCCTTTAGCTTGTCAGCAAAACTTGCTATCATGTCTGCACATGCTATAAACGCGCCATTGGGGCCCAACATTAACTCTCTCATGACCTTCTCGACGCTTATGTAATCTCTGACGTCTATATCAGGTCCATAAGGCAGCCACTTAGCTCCAGGATCTAAATTAATTATTACGACATCTTGTTCGCGATCTCTAAGCCATCGCGAAAAGACATCAACTAGAGTCGATTTTCCTGAGCCAGCTGTACCTACGAAGTATACATAAAACATGGTCTAAACGCTGCCCTCCAAATCACATCTATTGCTCCTTTTTACTCAGCCACCACTTAAGGTAGTCTCTTCTTGATGAATTCCTCTCATCAGTTTTCTCAGTTTTTCTCTTATAGCTTTCATTGAATTCCTCTCTAGTCATGGTTAAGCCGCAGTCCCTACATATATAGCGCTGTGCTTGCCTATCATATCTAAAATCCCCGCCACACTCAGGACATCTAGCCGTAATTATCACCTTCTCACTTAAACGAACCTTCAACACTGATTTAAGTTTTCCGAAGTCAAAATCATAAGCTTAATAGCTTTGATTCTTCATCATTCTCTCGTGTACAAACTTCTACTGGTACTCTCAGGTGAACATCCCTCTTTACCAGCGGCTGAGGTTAAAGCAGTACTTGAAGCTGAGAATTGCAATTTTAATGTTGTTCACCTCAAACCTCCAATAATGATTATTGAGCTTGATCGATATGATATATGCAAGACATTAGAGAAAAGACTTGCCATGACGATGGAGGGCTCACGCTTATTGTTTAGCTCTAGTTTAGACATGATTGAGATCGAGAAAGCTTTAAGAGAAGCGAATTTAAGCTTCTTGGAGGGTAAAACCATTGCCGTCAGAGTACTTAGAAAAGCACAATGTTGTAATGTAAGATCTCTTGAATTGGAAAGAAAATTGGGGGCCATAGTCCTCGAAAAAACAAAAAACGTGAAGGTTAACTTAAAGAATCCAGATGTGGTCCTTAGAGGGATAATAGCCGATGCCTTTTACTTTGGAGTTAAAGTTTTTGAGGTCGATAGAGGCTCCTATGACCTTAGAAGACCCCGATATAGACCATTCTTCCATCCTGGAAGTCTTGAACCTCGAGTCTGCAGGCTCTTTGTTAACTTAGCAAGGCCTAAGGAAGGCTCAACCTTCTTAGACCCCTTTAGCGGTACAGGAGGTTTTGCAATAGAAGCGAGCATGATAGGCTGCCAAGTTATAGGGCTCGATATAGATGATGAAATGTGTCATGGCTCATTAAGAAATCTAAATGCTCTTAAATGCCAAGTAGTAAGCATCCTCAGAGGAGATGCCAGAAAGCTTCCTTTCAGAGAAGGGTCTATAGAGAGCATGGCGACAGACCCTCCATATGGAAGATCGACTTCACTAAAGAAGGCGGCATTAGAGGAGCTTATTCATGTTTTTTTGCATCAAGCCGGAGATCTATTAAAGAAGGGATGCTACGTCTGTATGGCACATCCCTCATGGCTTGCCGATCTAGAAATTCCAAGCAAATTGAGATTAATCGAGCAACACGAAATGAGGGTCCACAAATCATTAACAAGAAAGATTACAGTTTTAAGGAGGGTTTAACTTGATAAGAATAATCTTTCTAGGCACATCGGCAAGCATCCCTACGAAGAATAGGGCACTACCCTCAATTATGATGATAAGAGAAGGAGAGCAACTCTTGTTTGATTGTGGTGAGGGAACTCAAAGGCAAATGATCAAGGCTGGAATAGGTTTGAGAAAGAGACTTAAAATATTCATAACGCACATGCACGCTGATCACGTCTTAGGCTTAGCCGGTATTCTCATGACATTATCTCTTACCGGCAGGCAAGATCCACTTGAGATTTACGGTCCTCCAGGATTAGAACTCTTCATGGAGTGTCTGAAAAAACTCTTCAATTTTAGTCCTACATTTGACTTAGTAATTCATGAGGTCTCAAATGGTACTATCTATCATGGAAGAGGATTTAGAATTGAGGCCTTTGAAGTAAAGCACACGACAAAATCATACGGGTATGCTCTCATAGAAGATCCAAGACCAGGCAAATTTAATCCCAAAAAAGCTGAAGAGCTTGGTGTCCCTCGAGGACCTTTATGGAAGGCTCTTCAAGAAGGTAAACCGGTGGTAATTAACGGTCGTGTAATAAAGCCTGAAGACGTCATGGGCTCTCCTCGTAAAGGCCTTAAAATAGTATATACCGGAGATACAGCACCTACACAGACAATAGTAAAAATATCAAAAGATGCAGATTTACTGATTCATGAAGCAACCTTCGACGATTCTTTGGAGGACCTAGCTAATGAGGAATTACACTCTACGGCGAGTCAAGCAGCTAAAACAGCTTTAGAGGCTGGAGTGAAAAAGCTTATACTAACACACATAAGTCCAAGATATGAGGATCCTAACATATTGCTCATACAAGCAAAACGAATATTCGAAAACACATTAATAGCCGAGGATTTAATGAACATGACGTTGACATGGTCTGACTAACCTAGCAATCTTGTCAAGAGCTTCAAGCTCTTTTTAGCATCTCTTATGCTCATAACCTCCAATGTTAATCCGCCAATCAGTTTAAGGCCTTTTATCATGTCTACAAACATCCTCCAGTCTATGTTGCCAGAGCCTATAGGTAAGTGGTCATCATTTTCACCCTTATTGTCATGTACATGCACATGAATTACATAATGACCCAAACTTAAAAGGAATTTCTTAATTTCATCATTGCTTATAGTATTTGAATGACCCACATCAAGTGTAAGCCTTATCCTCTCAAGAGAGGAACCTATTTCATCTAAGAGTATCATAGCGTCCTTATGTGAATGTATAAGAGCAAATGCATTTGAAGGCATATTCTCTATTCCAATATAAACATCTAGATCGCTTGCTATTCTATTTATGAACTTCAAGACGTCTAAGAATATACTCCAAGTAGTTTTAGGTCTAAAATAATCAAAAGGCGATTTGAACCCAGAATGGACTACTACGAGTTTTGCCTCAATTTTATGAGCCTTCCTTATGGATCTCTCTATGAGCTTTAGAGAAGTTCTTCTCAAAGAGGGCTGTGGAGTTGATATGTTTATACCATCAAATGGAGCATGCACCAAATACTTTAATGAATATGACTTTCCTAGCTCAATAAGCTCCTTTATTTTTCCTGAATTTAATCTATGGCTCCAATCATCAATGATCTCTATGTTCCTAAAACCTTCATTAGCTGCTTTTACGACAAAGCTCTTTAAAGGTCTAAGAATACCAGCTAGAGACGATATGTAAATGTCCATACTCTCACCGTGGGGGTTCCCTCTCAAAAAGAGGTTTACCCTTAGATGTCGGTGGCGCCAGCCAATCTATTACTGATTTAGCGTCAACACCTGTAATTTCAATCTTTATGGGCCCTAGGGGGGACTCTCCTTTAGGTAAGCAGAAGGTGACATTATCCATGAAGGCTGCTTGTTTATGCAAATAAAAGATAACTCTATCTTCGCTTGACCACCTAAACATCATCGATCTTGCAGCATCTAAGATTTGTTGTTGCCGCAATTTTAGACGTAGCTTCTCAAGGGCTTCAGGGCTTTCAGCTTCAGCTACAAGCAATTTAATACGGCCTTTACTTTCAATTTCAA
>QMSF01000090.1 GCA_003649565.1 Thermoprotei archaeon
TATCATTACAAAAACCATGTACTCAAAAACAAATTAGTAAAACTCGTAAGACCTTATTGGATTCCATATCCACTTGAATTCTCACTTTTCTATGTTATGGACATAGTATTTGAAGAAACTAAAGCCTTAAAGGGATTTATTCATTCTATTCAAAGAAAACCAATAGCCTACTCTTACTCATTCTACAAGTACAACTCTTATCCATCCATCACATTGACCGGTATTCTTCCATATAAAGAAATCATTAATTTCATGAATTGTCTTGACTCCTTAAAAGATCACGGTGTAGTGAGAGATTTTGCTCACTACATTTTAGACATGGAGAAATCTAAAGGTAAAGCGCTGCCTTATCAATGCTACAGTGAAGAGTTGGGTTGGTTATATACCATGGATTATTGTGTAAAAGAACTATCGAAATTCGTGAAGTTGACTTATGAAAGTGGGGCTAAATTTACTAAGGCTGCTGAGAGGGCTATTGAGTCTAAGTAGTTTTCCATGGCTCTTGAAACGTCAATGAATACTTTAGGTAAAAGGTCTATAACGGGGGCTCCAAAAGCCCCTCCCCCTCCTATTAGCGTTAGAACCCTGAAGATCATGTTGCCCATCATTCCATTGGGAGCTATGATAAATGTGGCTTTTTTGACGGCATCTTCGATCAATATGCCTTGATGATAGGCTTCGACTTGAAATCTCTCTTTGACTTTCTTTGTAAGAGCTTCAGCTTGATTAAGCGTTTCATCTACAAGAGGGCTTCTACCGTAATCCTCTAGTCTTCCTCCTGATAGAATCGCTATAATGGTCTTTATCCCCAAGGTCTCTTGAAGCTTTATGCCGCCTTCAATAAGCTTCATTTTATCCTCGACATCATTGCCCTCATCGATGCCTACTGGCGCGAAGAAGAATGCTATATGATCGTGAGTTTCGAGTATCGCTACTCTATGTAGCCTTTCAAGCATAAACGCTCTTTTTATCTCTGTAATGACTTTCTTCGCTGATAAAGTTCCTCTTACAACTGCATCTACTTCGTTATCGACTAGCATTCTAATTATCTCGACTTCAGGATATTGGGTTACGACGACTTCGGCTTTACCGCATACTCGAGAAGCTCTTTCAATAGCCTCTTTTGTGCCTACAAGCTTTATATCAGCTATTCCACGCTCAATAGCCTTACAAGCCTCAAGACCTATTTTCTCTGGATAGCTTTCTCTCTCGATGCCCACGCCTATGGCGACGGTGACTCTACGTTTTGAGGCTTCATTAAACAGCTTTTCTCTAAGCCAGTCAGCCCGTAAAGGTAAAGCGGGGCTCAGCATGGTAGATCTAATCACCCATCATCGCTTTTAACCCACATCACAGCCCACTATAACAGCCGTTAGCTACGGATATAAGCTATTCTCAAATGTTTATTGACTATGCAGACGGTTTACGCAAATCTCATTTATACGGGCTCTGAAGTCGTTAGAAACCGCTATGTAAACTTCGAAGAAAACAAGATAGTCAGCATATCCGATAAGCCTGAAGGCGAAATCCTCTATAAAGCCGAAGTCATAACGCCAGCCTTCATAGATCCTCATAGCCATATAGGCATGGTTAGAAGCGGTGAGCCAAGTGATGAAGAAGAATCTAATGAAACCTTCGAGTCAATAGTCGTATTAGCTGATGCTATAGATTCGGTCTACATGGATGACAACGCCTTTAAGGAGTCAATAGAGCATGGAGTTCTATATTCATGCGTTTTGCCTGGCAGTGGAAACATCATAGGAGGGAGAGCAGCATTAATAAGGAATTTCGAGAGAACGACGGACAAAGCCTTTATGAAGCATGTGGGCATAAAAGCAGCTTTAGGTTACAACCCTCGATCTACGAGCAAATGGAAGGGTAAGAGGCCAACATCCAGAATGGGAGTCATGGCGATATTTAGGGAAGAGCTGTTAAGTGCTCTTAAAGCCTTAAGGCTTGTTGAGAAAGGGAAGAAGGACGTTGATGAGCTGACTCCTCAACAAGAAGCCCTTATTAAGATTTTGAAGGGAGAACACGTTCTTAGATGTCATGTCCACAAAGAGGATGACATAGCAGCATTGCTCAGGTTAAAGTCAGAGTTCAATTTGAAGATAACAGTTGAACACGCCAGTGATGTCCATAGCGCAGATGTATTTAGAGTATTAAAGGAGCAAAACGTGCCTATAGTCTATGGCCCTGTAGATTCCTTCCCATATAAAACGGAGCTTAAACATGAGACTTGGAGGAACATTCGACATATAGTTGAAGTTGAGCCGCTCTTCGCATTAATGAGCGATCACCCTGTGATACTACAAAGGAATCTGTATCTTCAATTGAGATTTCTACTAAGGTTTGGGTATGATAGAGCTAAAGCGATATCAACAATAACGTTAAATAGCGCAAAGATACTCGGCGTATCCGATATTCTTGGTTCAATAGAGCCAGGTAAGCTTGCATCTATAGTATTATGGGACGGTGACCCATTCACTCTCGATAGTCGTGTTGTAATGGCTATAGGCGAAGGCAAAGTAGTATACCAAGAATAGTTCACTTCACTCTTTCAACGACGATCCTTGCAAGATCCCTTAATACTTCTTTTACATCTGAGCTCATATCGGCATTTTCTATGACTGAGACACCTTCATTTGCAAGCTTTAACGCAAAGTTCCTAACGTAGTCAAGAGCTCCCGTAGACCTTATGATTTCTCGAACAGCTTCCACATCATCTTTCGATGCTGCTTTATTGCCTAATGTCCTCTCCAAAATTCTCCTTTGATCAGGTGTCGCCCTCTCCCATGCCTTAATGACCAAGAGTGTCCTCTTTCCCTCTTTTATGTCAGAATCAACTGGTTTGCCAACAGTAGCTTCATCCCCGAAAACCCCTAGAATATCATCTTGAAGTTGAAATGCTATGCCAACTGGAATAGCATACTTCGAATAGACATCTAGTAGTGCTTTATCGGCTCTAGCCAAGATACCTCCCATTTGTAAGGGCCCCTCAATGGTGTATATTGCCGTCTTGAGCTTATGGACTTCAAGGACATCCCCCTCTTTGACAGCGCTTAGAGGCTCCTTTTCGAGGGTCATGTCGAGTATTTGTCCATGGCCAGTCTTCTCAATGACGCTTTGCATCAACTCAACGGCCTTTACGACAACGTCGTATTCAAAGCCTGATTGAAGTAACGCTTGAATCGCATAGGCAGCAGCTAAATCACCAGCTATTATGGCCATGCTATAGCCATAATGAGTTGCATCTTCAGGTCCATAGAGCTCATCATGAAGGTCTCTAAATACCTTCCATACTGTAGGCCTATTTCTCCTAAGTTCATCTCGATCCATGACGTCATCGTGCATAAGAAGGTATGAGTGTACGAGCTCAATGGATATTGAGGCCTTGACTATCCTGTTGTCTATTACGCCTTTAGAACCAGCATAGCCTAATATCATCAATGAAGGCCTTATTCTCTTACCACCGCCAAGAGTGAACCTCGCTATTTCCTCGATAACACGCTTTCGCCTTTGATCCTCAACTTCCTCAGCCTTAAGTCTTAGAAATCTCGCTATCTCCTCTTCGACTTGGCGGCCATACTTTTTAACGAAGGCGTCAAAGGCACCCATGACTTGTCATAATACCGAGAAATTTAATTTAAAGCTTTCCAAGGATGTTGTCTGAGGCTCGATTAAAGTCATGGCCAAAAGGGCCTTCAGCCTATTAAGCGAGGAAATAAGAAGAGGCCTCATTAGCCTGGGCTTTACCGAACCCACTGATCCACAGGAAAAAGCGATTCCACTCATACTTTCAGGCAAGAACGTCTTGATAGTGGCTCCCACAGGAACGGGTAAAACGGAAGCTGCTGTATTGCCAGTCTTCGACATGATGCTTAAACTCAAAAAAGAGCATGATGTACAAGGAGTAATGAGCATCTACATAACACCATTAAGAGCATTGAACAGAGACATATGGGAGAGACTTTCAAAATTGGCTGAAAAAATAGGTTTAACCCTCGAGGTCAGGCATGGAGATACCCCACAACATGCCCGTAGAAGACAAGCTCAACAGCCACCCGACATGATGATAACAACTCCAGAAACTCTTCAAGCCATACTCGTCGGCAAGGTCCTAAGAAAAAGGTTATCAAACATCAGGTGGGTTATAGTCGACGAAATACATGAACTTGTGGGAGATAAAAGGGGAGTTCAGTTATCTGTAGCTCTTGAGAGATTAAAGCGCATAACTGGAAGACCGCTACAAAGAATAGGTCTTTCCGCTACCGTAGGCTCAATAGGTCTTGTCAGGGATTTCCTCGCTGGAAGCGATGGTGAAGTCGAAGTAGTTCATGTTCCCATGCCGAGAGAAATGCAAATACTTGTCGATTCTGCATCTCACGATGAATACGGCGACCTTACATCTAAGCTCCAAGTAACGCCACAAGTAGCATCAGCAATAACCAAAATCGCCGAGGAAATAAGAAAGCATGAAAGCGTCTTAGTCTTCACAAATACTAGAGAAGCTGCCGAATTACTCGCTTCACGCTTAGCATTAATAGCACATGACTTCAAAGTTAAAGCCCATCACGGCTCATTATCAAAGGAAGAGAGAATTCAAGCTGAAAAAGAATTCAAAAATGGCTTAACGAAGGCCCTTGTATGTACATCATCTCTAGAGCTTGGCATAGACATAGGCTCCGTGGACTTCATAATCCAGTTTATGTCACCTCGACAGTCAACCCCACTCGTACAGAGAATAGGGCGCTCAGGCCATAGAGTTGGAGGTATAGCAAGAGGCCTCATAATATCTTACTCGTCGGATGATGTCATAGAATCAGCTGTCTTAGCCAAAAAAGCTATGAAAGAAGAGTTAGAAGACATCGAAATTCACGAGTGCGCACTTGACGTCCTAGCACATCAGATAGTAGGCCTGGTAATGGATGAAGGCTCGATAAGCCTTGATGAAGCATTCAACATAATTAAGGGAGCCTATCCCTATAGA
>QMSF01000091.1 GCA_003649565.1 Thermoprotei archaeon
AGCTTGACCGATCATTATTTATTGTTTAACTCTGCTTTTGATTTCGTTTTTATACCATTCTACTGCTTCAGAAGTTCCTCCCTTTATCAGCTTTTTAAGTTCCTCATCTAGATTTGATGGCTTTAGAACGGCCAGCCATCCTCTGCCATATGGATCTTCGTTTAATAGCCCTGGGTTCGACTTAAGCTCTTCATTGACCTCCTCTATCACTCCTGATATAGGTGACTCTAGTGGGCCAACCCATTTAGCGGTTTCTATGGTTGCTATCGGTTTGCCCTGCATTATCTTGGCGCCTTTAGCTCGAATTCTAACGGTTAATATCTTTCCAGCTATTCTTTGACCTAAATCAGTCAAGCCGACTCTTACTCTGCCATCAGGCTCTAATTTAGCCCACGTTAATCCTTTCTGCCAATAGTAAAGGTCGTCTGGAAGCTCAAAGCCCTCAACGTTAACCAAATCTTACACCTCCATTTTAAGTGGCAATTATCCTTTAGTTTTGCTTGATTCTAAAAACTTCTCTACGAATTTTCTTGTTGAGATAGCGTGCTCGTGGAGCCCAAGCTTCTCCGGCTCTACGCCCATGCATAGAGCTAAGAGCTGAGAGTAATGTAAAACTGGTATTGAGAAGTTAAGTAAACCTTTATCCATTAGCATTTTCTGGCCAGCGTCAAATTGTAGATGACAGAAAGAGCATATGTTTATTAGTGCTTCAGCACCTACTTCCTTCATTCTTTGAAGCTTTGTTAATGTGAAGTCTAGTGATAAATCTAAGAAGCTTGATCTTACACCGCCACCTGCTCCACAACACATGTTTTTATCAACATATTGTACACTTTCAAATCCTAAAGCCTCAATTAGCTTGTCGAGGAGTTCAGGGTATTCCACGCTCATTGATGGTCTATACTTTGACGGCTTTACGTAGTGGCAGCCATAGTGAGCCGCGACTTTCATGCCATTACCCTTTAGAGGTGTCTCTTCGGCTATCTTGTTTATCCCTACATCCTTAGCTAATACGTCTATGAAGTGATAGACCTCTACTTCACCTTTATACTCTCTTCCATATTTTGAGAGGAGCGAATTTACTTTCTGCATTAATTGGGGGTTCTCCTTGAGCTCTATGTTGACGTCTCTAAGTGTAGCATAGCAGCCATTGCATACCACGACTACATCAGCTTTAAGGGATTCAGCTAATGAAAGGTTTCTAGCAGCTATGACATACCACGTCATCTTATCGAATGATCTTATGACTCCTGGTGGTGGGCAGCATGAAGCTCCAGGTATGTCAATTATCTCCAGGCCCAGCTTTGGCGCTACTGCTTTCACTGAGGCTTCTATCCCTGGATATCTGTTTGGAGCTATACATCCAAGGTAAAATGCGTATTTAGCCATGACTCTCCACCTCAGAGGGTATGGCCTCAATTTCAGGTGGAGGGCCTAAATCTTCAGCCATCGTCTTAAGCTGCTCAAAGAAGTCCCTTAGCTTTCTAAATGATGGTACTGGTGCGTCCGTGAACCATAGCCTCATAGATTCAATGCCGATTTCCTCCAGTTTATCTTGAAATTCTCTTACTCTTCCCTTCATTAGTTCGATGAGCTCAGGCCTGCCTTCAAGGAGAGCTATCGCATCTACGCCCTTTGAAAAGGCGTATATCAAGTCTTCTAACTTAAGATATGCAGTTGACGGTACGTATATTGGTATGACGTTGTAGGGATACTTAAGCCTGTTTAGCCCCACTTGATCCATGGCTGAATATGCTATCTTCTTCTCTATGAAAGCCAATACAACTGGCTTAAATTTGGCTTTGCTTATTGCTCCGTCTATCATGGCTTTAAGCATTCTTCTTGAGAAGTGCATGAGCTCTATGGCGTCTTTAGGGCATACTGGTATGCAAGCTCCACAACCAGTACATGAGATTAAGTCTATCTTCACTATGCCTTCTTGGCTTGTTATGGCTCCATAGGGGCATGAGCCTATACAAGCACCGCAATTATCGCATCTACTTTCGTCTATTAATGCTTTCTCGGGCTCAATAGTTATGTAGTCGCTTGCTAAGAGTTCAAGAGCTCTTTTTGCTGCAGCTTGCGCTTCAATCACGCTTTCTCTTATGTCTTTGGGACCTGAAGCGCATCCACATACGTAAACTCCTTCCTTTAATGTTGCTACTGGATCTATTTTTGGATGCTTTTCTTGTATGAAGCCGTCTTCTGATAATGGTATTTTGAGCTTCTCCATGAGCTCAAGCCCGGATTTGCTGGGCACTATAGCTGGACACAATACTACTAAGTCTGCTTCAAGCTCTATTGGTCTGCATAGAAGTGTGTCTTCTGCTCTAACTATTAGCTTCCCAGTCGAAGGGTTATACTGGACTTCACCTATTTTTCCTCGAACGAAATTTACTCCTTCCTTTCTGCTTTTTTCATAGAACTCCTCGTATCCTTTACCTGCTGCTCTGACGTCTATATAGAATATCCATATGTCTATAGAGGACATGAACTCCTTTATGAGTATGGCATTCTTCATTGAATACATGCAGCAAACTTTACTGCAATAGGGGACTCCTCTACCGCTGGTGTCTCTTGAGCCTGCACATAAAATGAAGACTATTCTGTTAACTGGTTGGCCATTACTTGGTCTGAGCAGAGCTCCTCCTGTAGGTCCTGTTGGTGATATAAGCCTTTCAAGCTGAAGAGATGTTATGACGTCTGGATACCTACCGTAACCCCATTCTTCATATCTTCTCAGGTCTAGGAGGTCAAATCCTGTTGCTAAGATTATTGCCCCTACATCAAGCTCAATGTCCTTACCTTTGTCCTCTAGATTTATGGCTCCTCGCGGACATGCCTTAGCGCATAAACCGCACTTCTTGCATATGCTGAAATCTATTGTGTAAATTGCTGGCACAGCTTGTGGAAATGGCTTGTATATGGCTTTTCTTTGAGATAACCCCTCATTAAACTCATCTGGTGCTTTAGTCGGGCACTTCTCTGAGCATAATCCACAGCCCACGCATTTTTCTGGATCTACTCCTCGAGGCTTCATGAAAATCTTGACGTGATAATTACCAGGCGAGCCTTGAACGTCTTTAACTTCTGAGTATGTGTAGAGCTTTATTTTTGGGTGGCTTGCGACGTCGACCATTTTTGGAGTTAATATACATTGTGCGCAGTCTAATGTTGGGAATGTCTTATTTAGCTGAGCCATGTGGCCCCCTATGCTTGGCTTGGCTTCCACGAGCGTTACGTCAATTCCTGAATTTGCCAGTTCAAGAGCAACTGTTATTCCAGCTATGCCCCCTCCAACAACAAGTGCTCCTCGCTTAACCTCACTCTTTAATGGTTGTAGAGGCTCCATAAACTTAATGGATTCTACAGCACTTGCTATCATCGATATAGCCTTAGCAGTTGCCTCCTCCTTATCCTCTAGAGTCCAAGAATTGTGCTCTCTAAGATTGACTCTTAACACCTGATAGGGGTTTATGCCTGTGCGTGAGGCTAATTCTCTAAAGGTTTTAATGTGCATGTTTTCTGTGCATGCAGCTATTATTAGCCTATCCACATTATTCTTTTTACATTCTTCTTCGATGAGTTCTTGACCTGGCTTTGAACATAGAAATTCATAGGTCTTAGCTATAGCTACGCCTTCAAGTTGCTTAATTTCCTCGGCTACCTTATTTATATCAACAACATTACTTATGTTGCCTCCACAAGCGCAGATGAAGACTCCTATTTTCAATTCTCTATCACCTAATGAGATATTCAAAATTGAAATTTAGACGATAATAAAAAATTTGGTATATGGTTTTGCCTTTTCCTGAACCTCAGGAAGTTCTTCTAAAGTGATATTATGCACTTGCGGTAGTCGTTTCTTCTATGAAGGTCATGGGCCCTATAACCTTAGTGCCTTCTATTAGCTGATCTGGCGTTACTTCTAAAGCATCAATGCAAGCTTTGCATACTAGTATTTCTAAGCCCATTTCGAGAGCTTGGGAGAGTAAGTCAGCTGGTTTTGGTGCTTTACCAAAGACCATCTTCTCAAAATTGCCTCTTAAGAAAGCCTCTACAGCATCGCCAAGCACTATTATCTTTTACTTTAATGCCTGAGCCTAATACAGTCATAGAGAAGGTAAAGGGAAAACAATGCTATCCGGTTTGCTATTGTTTAAGATAAAGATTATCTTCTCCTCTTTAGACATATCATTTCATCCTCCTTATGAAAATATGAATTGCTTCTCCTCCTTTATCTCCACGGCTTCATGGACCATCTTCTTCGCCCATCGAGGTATATCTTCCTTTGAAACAGGATCCGTTGCTAGAACTTTTACTACTTCACCAAATAGGTACCTGCTTAATGCTCTGTGATGTCTTTACTAAAGGCATAGGGCAGGATAAACCTCGAGCGTCTATCACTAAGCTCGCTTTGATCATTCATCTTCGCCGTGCGATAACTTCGTGAGCCTTGAAAATCTTTAGTTTGCTTTTCGATCTTTCGATTACTCGAAAATGCGATCTACTGACTCATGATATGACGTGCAATTCACAGGAGAAAGTTCTTGAGAATGAGTAAGAATAAAGATAGAGGCGTAAAGAAAAAGTTGAGGTTTAAACTGGAGCAAATACTTTCTCTAGGTGTTCTTTAGGTTCTTTTGGTGTTACTAAGCTTACTATTACCGTCACGACTAGGCTTAGCGCAACGCCCATGACCCATGGATGTATCCATTCGAAGGGCGGTATGAAGTAGCCGAAACTAAGCATCTTTCCTGGTGTCCAATTGGTGACGAAGCAGCTGTAAAAGTTGTCGATTATTGTGAAGCCTGCACCAATGATCATTCCTGCCAAGGCTCCGTATCGGGTTATTCTCTTCCAGAATACTCCTAGCAATGGACCAGCTAGAGCGGCGGAAGGTACGCTAATGGCAAAGGCGAAGTTTTCTAGTACTGGAGCTACTGGGTATAATGCGAAGAGCCAGCCAAGTATTCCG
>QMSF01000092.1 GCA_003649565.1 Thermoprotei archaeon
ATGCTATGTTTTCCCCTTTTCTTATACCGAACTCTTTGATAGTCTTCTTGGCTTTTCTAAAGCTTGGCTTTTGACCTGTAAGTGCTTCTAGGACTGTAGCTGCTTTAGCTAGTTTCTCTCCTGAGGTGCCCACAGCCATATTCACAACTACTTTACCGATCTTGAGTTTCCTCATGGGGTTCTGATCCTTGCTAGACATGTGCGTTCTCACCCTAAGGTCAAGGCTGGTGACTCCTTCCCTATGACGAAGACTGTTAAGTAACCGACATCGAATCTTTCATTACCATCTTCGAGGGTGACTATTTTATACTCGCGCATGGGGCCTCCTTTAACTTCAACTATTCTGCCTACTCTACCTATCTTCCTACCGCTAGTCACTAAAGCTAGGCTACCTGGCTCGAAGGTGTAATGCTCTAGGATTTTGCGATCAGGCAACGATATCTTTATGACATCGAAAGTCTTGTAGACATCTTCAACAGGGTTTTTCGGATCTGAAACCCTTACCAAGACATTGCTGCCATCATGAAGATTGAGCTGAATATGCCCGCCCTTTACTGTTCTCTTATTCTCGATTCTACAAAGCTTGAAGTATTTTTCATGCTCAGGGATGGGGACTAAATCAAGGAATTTACCTGGTTTAGGTAGTAACCTGAAAACGAGATTCTCCTTCTCTATTTCTATGACATCCATGAGCCCTACGGGGAATCTATAATCTTTTCTCACTACGCCATCTACTTTAACTGCCCCTGATTTCAATATGTACTTGGCCTCTCTTGCACTTTCAGCTAACTTGAGAATATCCCTTAATACTATCAATAGGGGCATGCTTCTCTCTAATGAGTGCGGTCCAGGTGATGGCCTAGGAGCCCATACATGCTCTTTTACTGGTATAGGCCACCATGCAGGCATCGCGTAACGCTTTAATCCGGTTGATGCAGATTTCCTAGTCATAGTCCTTCACCTTAAAAATTATGCGGATGAAGTTTTAGCAGCCATTTTTCTCTCAATGATTTTCTTCCTCCATTCATCATCCAAATTAAGCTTAATTATCTGAACTTTTGATGGATGAATTGGTATAAAGACTTCTGAGCCATCAGCTTTCTTTCTTACTAGACCCTCAATGTAGATTTTGTATTTCTTATGATTTACTCTTATAATCTTACCCGTGTGGCCCTTATGATCGCCTCTCATAACCATTACTACGTCGCCTGTCCTAACGGGTAGGGATCTAAAGCCATACTGCTTTCTAAGCTCATCAGAGAGATGAGATGACATTAGTTTATGCCTTATATGTGATGGGGCTTGGTATAGTAGGCGTCTTTGCTTTCTTGGTTGTTTGGTTTTAATGTGCATCTTGAACCCTCCTTATATTATTAGTGTTGCTAGTGCTGCTACTCTAGGCCATCTCTCGGCTGCTTCACGAGCTACTGGCCCTCTTATCTCAGTCCCTTTAGGGTTGCCATCTTCAGTAACTATGACTACAGCGTTATCTTCAAATTGAACCCATTGACCGTTAAGTCTTCTGAAGGGCTTTTTCTGTCTTATCACTATTGCCCTCATTATTTGTCTTCTCATTTCTGGAGTGCCTTTCTTCACTGAGACTATTATCATGTCGCCTACGCCTGCTCCTATAAGCCTTCGATGTCTGGACTTTCCTCTAACCATACCTATCATTGCCACTTCCTGGGCGCCACTATTGTCAGCACATTTTATTCTAGACCCTGGAAATACTGCTGGGCTTATCCTGGGTCGATATGATATCCCAGCAGCTATCTTAGCTCCTCGTTTTGCCATTGAGACCCTCCAGTCAACGTTGTGGTCTCAAAAAGCCTTGCGGGGTATAAAAATTTACTCTTTTGGGTTCTGTTGACTTATTGTTGGATAACGCTCTGGGGGTATATGAAGGTTGTTAGGCAAAGTGCTTTACTTTGATACATGTTCTGCCTCTTCTTTTAATTTTGAGCTCATCTTTCTCAAGTAAAATATGAAAGGTAGAATAAGCCAGATAGGCAATGTGAGTGAAAAAGGCGTAAACCAGGCTGGTAACTTGCCGTAAATTGTGCCAAGAAATATTCCAAACTCTATTATCAGCAAGGAGAGAGTGAGGACAAAACCTAAACATAGCATGGCTTCAAAATACTTGTTTACCCACCATCCTCTTCTCTCTTCTCGTATTTTTGAAATGTAGGTGAAGAAAGCTGGGAGGTTTATCAAATAAGGATGCTTGTTTATTAGAGTGAATCTATATTTTGTCAACAAGAGAAAGCTTATTGGAGCAATGCTGAATGCTGCTGGGAGAACGAGGAATTCAAGTTTATCCCCATATCTCGTTGGTTCTCCATTGAATCCGAAGTGAGCTGGAATTTCTTGAGGAAGAATGACATATGCATAAATTGCGAGAATCCATATGCTCAAGAGTCCTGACGCTATTAATGCTACCATTATCCTACCCTTAACACTCAGTGGCATCGGATGAATTTGTTCTCTCATTTTTATCACCTACGCATTTTGCTTAACACTCTAAGGGTATTGCAAAGCTTGTCATGGGCAAATTTAGGGAGTATGGACAGGCCACATAATCCACCTGCATTTAAGTGTGAAAACACTAAAACGAAATGGAAATGCGATGATCTTTTTATTTTCACCAACAAGCTGGCAAATCCGCTGGTTTAAGAAGAGGCGGACTTGCCTAAAATGACAAAGCTTACGGTTTTAGCTAATGGCCTACATTCGCCTATAACTACTTTGTCTCCAACCTTTACGTCGAGACATGGAGGTAGGTGGGCGTGTATCTTTCGCCTTCTACGTTCATATCTCTCGTACTTTCTCACGTAGACTACATATTCGTGAAGTACTGTCGCTGTCTTCTTCATTTTGAGGCTGACTATCGTGCCTTCAAGTATTTTGCCCCTAACTGGGAGTGTGCCGTGATATGGGCAGCATGGATCATCGCATGTTCTCTCAGGAGGCTGAATACCAGGTATGCCTATGTTTCTAGTCTTCACGGTTTTGCTCATGAGCTTTAATCACCGCTAACCGAAAAAGGATTAAGAAGTTATTTAAAAACTTTTGCTTGAAATGCCAATGCCTTATTACCAACGCTTTTTTACTATGCGTTTTACTCTATCCTCTGGTCTGCCGACGAGGTAAGCACCTTCCACCTCGACTATTACATTATTTGGTAGCTTAAACCTAAAGGTGCAGCAGTTCTTTGGAATTACCTTGATGTCTCCACGTTCATCCATGATCTTAATAGTCTTCATTGTTTCATCGATTACCAAACCTTCAATCCCTACATAGCCTTGATGAGTGCTCTTGACGATTTTAGCTCTTAAGCCTATCAGCTCGTGATTTAGGATGTTGTGTGGAGTTATGGGCATTTGTAACTCCTCACTGTTGCTTGGTCATTATTTCCATAATTATCTTCGTTAGCTCTCCTTGTCTTATGGCTTCTGATTCATCCTCTACATTGAGTACGAGATTTAGAACATGCTTGACCTCTATGCTTGGCTGAAAACTCCAGAACATATTGGCACAGCTGTAGCAGTAGACAACCATGAGAGAAGCTCCTGTATTCACTGCTTCATTTATTCTGTTGCTCATTAAACTTGATGAGAGAGAGGGATCAATGCATGATACAAGGCCGCTAGCGCCACAACACATTGTTTTTTCCTTAGAGTGCTCCATTTCAATGATCCTGCATTTCGATAGAATATCTCGAACATGTCTAGCAAATAGACCTTCAAATCTATCAGGGCAGCTGTCGTGAATAGTCAATGTTAGGCCTTCAACCTTATCTTTGAGTTTGCTACCTATAAAATCGTAGACTGTGGCCAATGCGAAGTCCTTGGGTAACACACGTTTAAGGTAGTAGTAGCAATTAGGGCAAGCTGTTATAAGTGTCGTGCATTCATGTCTTTTAAGCTCGCCGACGACTCTGTCCATTAACCACTTCATTGCTCTTTCCGTTAAGCCTACATCGTATATCGGCTTACCACAGCATAAATCAATTATCCCCACGTCTTGAAGTTCCTCTTTTAGTAGCTCGTAGGTTTTCGTGACTGCCTTTGGTGAGAAGCAGGCCATTGCGCAGCCAGGGAAAAAAGCGTATTTAAAGGTCTGAGGAGAAAACGCCTCATAGCTTATGCCTCTATGCTTTTTATATGCGTCCATCACGAAGAACTCTTCATCAGCGAAGAAAAGCCTATAACAAGCATTGGATGAAGCAAAGATTGACGCTAAGCTTCTTCTAGCTTCAAGGAACATTTCTGCCACATCGATTTCGTTTGGGCATACAGCTTTGCATAAACTGCATAGAAAGCATGAAAACGGATAGGTCTTTGTGGCGTCTATACCTCCTAATAGGTCTTCAGAAGCCTCCTTGGGGGTCTTACCTAGACCTGTTAAGAAGGCACATTCATTGACGCATAAACCGCATGCAGTGCACTTATTGAATACATCCATAATTGCCGTCAATGTCCAGCACCCCTCTTACAAATGTGCAATAGCAAAATAATATTGCGGTCTAAATCAATGAGGGTGAATTTTAATTTTCTCAATGCACCTTGAAAATTGGGAAAGTATGTCAGGAAGCAAGAGCGTAAGGAAGATTATGTTAAGAGTTGCTGAGGCTTATCATGAAGATGTAGGTAAGGGTATAGTTAGAGTTGATTATACAGTGCTTACTAGTCTTGGGGTCAAGCCCGGAGGTTATCTAAAGCTCATTGGGAATAAGACGAGCTATGCGATAGCCTTGCCTCTTCGAGGTCAACAAGATGAAGATCCCGAGATGATTAGGGTAGATCCCATAACAAGGGATAATCTTAGGGTTTCTATAGGAGACGTCATAGAGGTCTCCAAGGCTTCTCTAAGGCCCATAACAAGGCTTGTATTAACGCCTCTTCAACAATATAGTTTAGATGCAA